>PIXS01000288.1 GCA_003096255.1 Candidatus Bathyarchaeum sp.
TCCCCGAGAAACAGAATCTTGTCAATCAGTTTCTCTAAGGGCTTAAAGTTCTTGAGAGTAACACGGACAACAGAGCCGTTTTTTAATCTTACAACAGGAGGCTCAATACTATCCACAGGAACCACAATTCCGCCTTTTCCAGGACCCTCTAAACGCAGTTGGGTTCCAGCGGCAAGAAAGTTTTGGACAACCAGCATTGTGGCAGGGTGGATGCCGACCGCTGCGAGGCCCGTGTTTCTGGCTCGTCCGTATCGAAGCCTGAATCCTCCTGTTCTGGACGGAAATGAGAAGATTGGGCGCCCTGCTATGACGTCAGCCATGAATCCTGCCTTCTTTTTCTTCGAGAACTCTTTTAGGCTTCCAAGCCATTCCCAGCCCTGAATCTGGAGTTTTTCTATAGTTGTCAACACTTTGGCTGCCCGTCCCACTATTCCGTCGTTTACAACTCGGAGAGCTCCTCCGCGAACATTGTTTGTTTCTATTCTGGGAAGGTTTCTGAAGGTAGAAACTTCAATAGGGTCTGATTCGGTGCCTGTTACCTCCACGGGTATGTTCTGGATGCCTCTTCGTAGTTCGTCATCTGAGATGTGATACTGAAATCTGGCGATTGAGCGTTCAAACAGGCGCACTTCTTCTATGAAGCGGGCAACTTCATCTTCTGTTGGCTTGTAGCGGTCCAGCTTGAGGAGTCGTCGAATGTGATCGCCGACTATGATTGTTAGGGCTTGTTCTGTGCCACCAGCCGAACGTATTGGACCAGCATAATATATTGCCAGATACTGTGTTCGGTCAGGGTTAGTTTTGATCTCTACTTTCGCGATGCCTTGTATAGGAGCCGCAGTTATTCCCTCAGTTAATATGGCAAGGGCTGTTCTCATTGCCTGTTCAGCTGCTTCCCGAGCATCCATTGCACCAAAATCGCCGTTTATTATCTGTTCAGTTATCTTGAAAGTAAGGGCTTCTCGGGACAGTTTCTCAGCTAAATCCCGTATGCTTTCAGCGACGCCAAGTGGACCAACAAGCCCTTCCACTAAGGCAGCCAAATCCTTTGCTACCTCAGGTTCAGGAGTAAGAGCAGGGTCTAACCCTTTTTCTCGGGCTTTTGTTGCAACAGAATATATGGCCTCAAGTTCTTTCTCCAAAGAGGCAGTATATTGCCTGTACTCGTCGCTCATCGGGATAGGCACAGTTGTTCTCCTTACATAGAAGTAATGAAGCGGAGTATTGAGTCTTTCTAAAAGGAAAGTAACAAAGCAGAAATTCGGAAGAATACTAAAAGCCAGATTTAGCAGACTTATTTGTGGCCTTTCATGCTGTCTATCAGTTCTTTTATCTTGTGGCGACCATTGTTTTCTTCCAGAACAGTACCAGTTACAATAATGTCAGCCCCAGCTTCCACTATCTTCTTCACCTGTTCACCAGTCCTTATGCCGCCACCTACAATCAAAGTAAGACGGGTCGCACGCTTAACCGCTTGCGCCATTTCAGCGGGCACATGTTGTCTGACCCCGGAACCAGCTTCTAGGTAAACGAAGCGCATACCAAAACACTCAGCAGTTAAGGCATAGTTAACCGCACTTTCTGGTTCGTTATAGGGTATAGGGACTGCTTTTCCAACAACGCTTACTGCGCCTCCTTCCCCCACGATTATATAGCCGAGGGGGATGGGTTCCAAACAGTATTCTTTAACCAAAGGCGCGCCCATAACCTGAGCGCCGACAAGAAAGTGTGGGTCTGAAGAATTGAGAAGAGACATGAACCAGATGGCGTCAGCATATTTGGTGATTCCAGTGATGCCGTTTGGGAAGAGAATTATAGGGATTTTAACAGTTTCTTTCAAGGCTTTTGCGACTTCATCAAGATGGGATGTTGAAAAAGAGGTAGAGCCTCCCACCATAATTGCTGCTGTGCCGCATGCTTCAGCCTCTTTGGCGAGTTGAGACGCAGAAGATGGTGTGACCTTTTCGGGGTCAATAAGAGTCATGTGAATGGTTCCTTCTTTCTCGATCTTCTTTAACAGATATTTCTCCACTGAACCAATCATATGCTTAATCTCCTCACTAGATCGCCAATCTTGAATAAAACACGTCCGTGAATTGGCAGTATATGTCAATTTCGCCAAAAGCTGGTCTAGTATCCAATTCTTCGGTTAAGCCGCAGCTTCCACACCGCACTCTAGCATGTTCGCCACCCGGGAAAATTTCAACATTGATTGCTTGTTTGCCACATTTGGGGCAGAGATAAACAGTAGGTAACTTCTTTTTAGGTATTCGAACTACTTTTCTTCTTCTTCTGCCCATGTCAAAGCCCTCTGACAACTATTTTGTTACGTGCTTGTGTTGGTTGCTTCAAAGTATAACTCTGTAACAGCTTAAATATTTGTCCTAAAAGCGCAAGCGAAGACACAAAATCAGCAGAAAGACAATATCACAAACAGAAAATCACAGAAACCAGTGATGTCACGAAAAAGCCTGAAAACAGGGAGAAAAACAGAAAATACCCCCAAAAAAGCCTTAACACTGAGGGGGGCCTGAGCGTGACGTCACACGTGATTCTGTGATTTATCACACGTGATGTAGCTATGAGAAGAAATCACACAGATCAGACATCACAGAGTCACAAAAGGGGAAACAGGTGCATTTCAAGCAAGGATACACATAAGAAATGGCAGTTTAGAGGGAGTGAAAAGAGTAGTTTGAAGGGAAAAAGGCAACAACTAAGGACGAATAGAATGGACTAGAAGGTAAAATAACAGTTTCCATCAGGAAATAGTGAAACCGGAAGTAAAACGTGAAGGAAAAGGGTGGTTTTGTTTGTGGTTTAAAAACACATAAATTCCAAATTTTTATCAGTTAATTTTTGTAATTAAGGGTAATTTTCTAGTTTTTTGTCACTTATTACAGAATAGTGTATGGGTTGTTTTTTGTCCAAGTTGCGAAAAGTTTTTGTGTTGAGGTGCCCCGTATACAAAAATGTATCCTTTAAGAGGGAGTTTTGGAAAGAGGGATTTTACGTGAAGGAAAAAGCTCAAAATTGGCTAAACTACTCATTATCAGACCCGATGGTCAAAATACTTTCAAAAAACAGCAATTTGACAAAAATACAGTTAGAAACGCTTCTAATAGACGTTTTAGCTGAAAATATATCCGATAAACCGTTAAAATATGACGAAAAGGCCAAAATACGGATTTTAGCCGTAACTCGAGGCGCTTTCAATAGGAGTCTGAGGCAGGCAAGACAGAATGTTATACGGTCAATTTACACGATCTTATTGCTAGGATACATGGGAATTCTCGAAGACACAAGCCTAGAACCATATATAGAGATTGCAAACAAGCTCCAAACATACATAAATAGCCAAAGAAAACTTGCAAAAAGCAGGCCAAAAGAAGAACACATACGGAGCATAGCACGACTCCACGAAGAGCTAAAAAACAGCCTAGAAGAGCTCACCAGACCCCGAAACATGTCAAAAAGGCTGTGACATCACAAATCACACCCCCTTTTACAACAAAAAGTTATCACTCCTGGTGTATATTTAACCCCATCGAGAGATTTGGCAGAACAAGAAAACATCAGAGGCTTTCACCCAAAAAATAAGCCCATTTTGAGCCCTTTTCCAGAAAATAGGGAGTTTTTGCCACAATGTGTGATAGTCAAGCATCGGCGAATAAAGGGAGGGAGTGACAAATCAGCGCACCATAAGCCACGTGGTGTGCAAAATAGGTATGTGAGGACTGTGATGTGTGATGTCACGAGGCTTAAGTCAGCAAAAAACTTAAGTTTACTTATATACTAGTGTGATATGTGATTCCATATGCACATCACACGACATCACGCTGAAATCACATGTAACATGGGGGATGATTAGATGGTTTCAGAGGGAATGCTCGTGGTTACATCCGTCCTGCTGGCTGTAACAGTCTTGGCGATTTTTCTTTATTATAGGCGCTTGAAGGTGCTCCGCTACGAGTATGAGAGAGCAAGAGGGGTTGTAGAGGACATTGTTGTAGGTGTTGACACCCAATTTCGGAGGCAAAAAGACAGAGTCCTTTATGTTGCGGAGAAAATTGAGGCAGCATCATTAGAAAACAAAAAGGTTGTAAACAGAATAGAGGAGTATGAAGGGCGATTAACGAATCTTACTAACACAGTTAGGGATGTTCCCCAGATTGAAGAACGCGTCTCTGGACAGCTCAGAGCAATGAGGAGCGAAGTTGAGGGCATAAAGGAAGCCCAAAACAAGGTAATGCAAAAGCTTGGTGAAATCGAGAAAATCAAACAAGAGCCCTATGTTCCAGAGATGAAGATAGAGGCAGCTATTCCAATAAAAAGGGAAAAGGCCTTGGAGCCCCTGACTGAAACAGAACTGATGGTTCTTGAGACCATTGGCACGGAAGGAGAAAAGACGGCTCCTGACATCAGGGAAAAGATTGGACTCACAAGGGAGCATACTGCCAGATTAATGAAGAAGCTGTATAAGGACGGTTATCTGGAGAGGGACACCCACAAGATGCCCTACGTGTACCGATTAAAGGAAGAGATGCAAAAAATACTGAAACGAAGGGAGGCTAGGACCCCTTAGTTTTGCCGCCAGCAGTAAGAGATTCTCCGGCAGCTTTGAGTCTTTTCAGCCGTTCATCCATTTCAGAAAGGGGCTTGGACGGGGGCAGGTCATAGTCGGCTTTTCCCCGTGTTTTCAGGTAGTCAGGGTAGTGAAGGACCTTTAAGGGAACGGCAAAACGAATCTGGGGCTCTGAAATAAGCAGTGCTTCTCCGATGTCAAGCATCTTTATTTCGGTGTCACTGTATTCCATGTACGGCGTGTTCTGTGTTAGATAGTCTCTGTCCCGCTTCAGCTCGGTTTTCATGATAACTTTGGTCCAAAGCTCAGCAAAGACGTCACGATTAATTTTAGAGGGCCTAGGAGTGACAGCGTTCAAGCCAACCCGATACTTGCGGTATGTGAGGGCGATGTTAGAAAAGATTGTTTTGTGTATTTCTGGGTCAAGAAATTCATGAGCTTCCTCGAGAGTGATTAGCAGTGTTGGGAGCTTTTTCCATTCTTCAAAATTGCGTTCCCACAACGTCTTATAATGATAGGCGACGTTGCTTGCAGTGAGGCAAGTGACGTTTTGCTGCTCCTCAGAAGTTAAACCTGAGATGTCAATGAGGCAGGTGATTCCTTGACTTACGTTTTGAACCACATCGTCAATGAAGTTGTAGTTTGAGGGGGGATAAAGATTTGGCGGAAGATCAGAGAGCTTACTCATCAAGGCGCCAACCGCACTCTTGTTCTGGGGGCCAATGATTCGTCCAATCCCGGCATGCCCCTCAACACGGTATATTTCCAAAGCTTGTTCAATCCAACATTTCCCCAGCTGCTCATACAGCCGGCGGGCAACTCTGACCTGAGGCTTACTAATGTCAGGAAAAATAGTCCACAATCTTCCAGGAGTCAGGGTATGCAAACCTATGGATAGCTTGCCGTCTCGTGTTGAATAGTAACGAACCTTAGAGTGAAAAAGTGGGTGATCTCGCAGACCGCTAGCCGCCCCAATGTCCTTGCCTGAGAGGAGTTGACCAGCAAAATCGAAGATAAGACCAACAGTTTCAGGGTTGTCGATAATGCGGGCGTTTAGGATAAGTTCAGTGTTGGTTTTTCCTGACCCAGTCATTCCGAACATGCCCATCATCTTTGGAATGGCCTTGACGCTAATGCCTACCTCGCCTAGAACGTCTTCTCCTGAACGCAGGCGACCTATCTCTAAATCTCCTGAAAGCCGCAAAACTGAGTAATCATCTTCATTGGTTTCGTATACTCGGTCCATGTAGTTTGGGTTGAATGTTGGAGACCGCGTTCTTTCGCCATGTCGTTCAAGGAAAAGAATCGCGTCAACGTGTCTGAAGCTGGAGTAAGGTCCAAAGGATTCTTTCCCTTCTGCTTCACGAAGCTGCTCATTAGTGTTCAGCGTAGAGGAACTCCCGGCATCCACAACACGGGCGTAGAAGCTTCGGGATTCAGAGTCTATCCGAACAATCTGACCAAAAGAAAGGCTTACTCCCTGATTCAGAAAAAAGGAGACAGTGTCCCCTTTAACGTCGCGAACAAAACCAACAGGCGCAAACTCAGACAAAACTTTCACCTCCTTCATGAGGGTTTGATATTCCATGAAGTTTGTCAGCAAAACTGCAGGAAAGCTCTTCTCGACGAAGAGTCTGCAAGATGCCATCATCTGACAGCGCTTCTTCAACTAAATCATAGTATTGAAGAATTTTTGAGATTGATGCACCAGAGAATTCGTGGGCAAGCCAAAGGGTAACAGGGTAGCCTAAGCATCGGGGGTCTTCTGAAAGGGATGTTAGAGGAGAAAGAAATTCGGGCACATCGTCTGAAGCTAAAGGATCCATTATATCACATCGGAAAACGTGTTGACTGTCTTCGCATAGCTTCACAAGGGACACATCGCCGTAAAGATGCTGCTCCATATTTGCCTCTTTAACTGGATGGTAAACCCACAGAGGATATGATGTAAGAAAGCTTGTTGATGCCATAAAATCTCGACCCTTTTCATCACACAACATAGGAGACTGTTTACTTATGGCAAGAAGATTAACTTTTTTACGAAGAGCCTCTTCGTAGAGGGATGTGTGAAAGCCCCGTTTTCCACCAAAAAAGCTGGCACCATCCAACAGCACGTAATCTCCTTCACCTAAGCCACGAAGAGTCTCCCCAACAGCTGAATCCCCTATAGGCTCTTCGTGAAGAAGCTTCAAAGCCATCTCGCTTTCAAGCTGGAGCCGTCGGTCTATCAAGAAATTAGAGCGGTAACGGCGGTCTCCAACTGGACCCACAACACTCTCGTTGTATCCCCAGTTCACGGTGCGACCATCTACCCAAGCGTAGGCGACCCGCATGAGGTATATTCCCCAGTTGTGTGCTCTCTTCAAGGTTCTTGTAGAGCAGTCCACAGCAACAAACCTTGAATTGCAGATTTTAATCTTCTTTAGAGACTTGATTTTAGTCATGTCAGGTTTAGTGATGATCAAGGGTTGAGGTTTAATGTCGCTGAAGCCTATTTGTCGACCTCTGTCAACATATGTTTTGAGATTGCTTTTCAGCTCAATCAAATCTTCTTGAATCTTGCGCATAGACGGCTTTCTCCTCAATCACGAAGAGTCTTACAATTAAGGTTAATCAACATATCTTAAAAGACGCTTATTTATTATCTTTCATGAAGTTGATACTTTGATATTGCAGTCATAATTCTGTATCGTCTCTGGTTTGATGCACCACCTCTGATGAAGAAACCACGGTCTGTCAAACGAGAAAGATATGTTGAGGCAGTGCTCAAGCGAATGGGTTCGTTGAACTGTTTCTCGTATGCCTCCTGGAGATCCTTTGAAGAAAACCAGCCTACAGGGAAATGTTTTTCCGCAACTAAACGAACTTTTTCGATCTTTGGCAGCTCAGATGCAGACCTTTCAGATACATCGTTAGTTGCTGGTGCTCCTCCTAAAAGTTCAACCAAATCAAGGAGACGAAGAGTCTTATCCCTAGTAACTTGACCCTCAAACGTTATCGTGTAACGGTCTCCATTATTGAAAACTTCTACGCGAACTTTCTTGGTAGGCATATCGCAGCACCAGTTGAACTTTTTCTTCACTATTTACAACTTCACAAGTTATAGATATTGCGGTAAAGAGCCTTTAGTGAATAGCCTCAAAAAGCAGCCTAAAATTCAAAAAAAGCTATTTTTGCAAATATTTAGGTTCACACGCTTCACTAAAGCCCCCATTTGTGAAAACGGAAAAGAGAAAGTGGTGAAGATGTTTTTCCAGTAGAAGCGTAGGGGTTCTTTCTATACATGTGAAAGTCCCTATTCACGCTTGTTTTTGCATTTAA
>PIXS01000289.1 GCA_003096255.1 Candidatus Bathyarchaeum sp.
CGTATCCGCCTATCAAGTAAATTTTGTCATCAACCACGTTTGCCTGAAACAAAACTCGAGCCGTCGGCATAGATTCCCTGTTTTGCCAACTATCAGTCAGGGGGTCATAAACTTCGTTTACATCTAGGTATGTGCCGTTTGCTTCTCCGCCAAAAACGTAGATTTTGTTCTCGTAAGCTACCACAGCGCACCCGTATCTTGGAGTGGGCATCTCCGTTTTTTGGTCCCAAGTATCAGTTTTTGGGTCATAAACTTCGTTAGCCCCAGTGATTTCCCCAGATTCAGTGTTAACTGCTCCGCCAACTGCGTAGATTTTGTCATCAACCACAGTTACGCCAAAACTGAACCTTGCAGTGGGCATTTGGGTTTTTTCCACCCAAAGATTCTGATTTGCAAAAACCACAGAAGTAAAAACTGACACAACCATCAAAAGTGTCACTGCTAAAACAAGAATTCGTGAGTTCATTTTTGTTTTTCATCTCCATTTTGAGTAACAGATTTTTTTCTTAACCAAACAACAATAACAGCCGCGGACATCATGAACAGCAGAATTGAGCTTGAGTTAAACTCTGGAATGTCGTCAGGCTGATTTTGAGTGTTGATAGTGAATTGTACTGAGCCTGTGAAATAACCTGAGGGGCATAACATGTTGATTGTTAAATTGTGGTTTCCTTCTGACAATTCTGGCAACATAAGATGTCCATGTGCAGGATAAATAGCGTGTAACTCTGTGGAATTCTCAATTTCAAAAGGTATAGCTCCTTCAAGTCCTCCATCTAGAGTATAAGTTAATGTATAGCTACCCCATCCCGCTGAAAATGAAATGTCAAGAGGTATAGATTTGGAATTATACGTTCTGTTAATCGGTGAATAAAGAGTGAAAGCATAGAATCGAATATAGTCCGCAGGCTGATTTTGAGTGTCGATAGTGAATTGGACTGAACCTGTGAAATATGGGTATCCCATCTGGTAACCTGAAGCGAAAAGGGTGATTGTCAAGTTGTGGCTTCCGTCAGATAATTCTGGCAGCATGAGATAGCCCTTAGCAGGATACATTACATGTAATTCAGTTGAGTTCTCGACTTCGAAAGGTATGGTGCCTCCATATGTTCCATCCAGAGTGTAACTTATTGTGTATTTTATTCCTAGCCCAGCTGTAAATGAGATTTCAATGGGTACAGAACTGGAGTAATACGTCCTGTTAAGGGGTGAATAAAGAGTGAAAGCATAGAACCCAATATAGTCAACGCTGTCATCTGCAGCATTTTCGTAGCCGCCTTGAGTGACGTTTGCATCTGTGCCAGTTGTTGCCAGCGTGTTTGGAAAGCTGTCCTGAACAGAAAGGCTTGAAGCAGCAGGATTCAGCGCTTCCCTTTGTGGCCTTAGATTTTCTTTTCCACATACTATGACACTTGATAAAAAAACAGTGCAAGATAGCACAAGGGTCAGAAGTAAAACCGTAGAACTGTTTCTGTTTACCATATTGGATAACTCGCCTATTTCTAGATGAGACTCTGTTGGATGTCACTTGGTCATCTTTTATTGTATGAAAACACCTTATTCGCTCCACCTTCGGAACGGGTCTGTTCCTTTAGCGGAACAACCAAAGAGTATCCAAATTAAGAAACCCTGTGAAGTCTCTTCAGTGACCTCAAACCTTCTACGGTAAACAGAATCAGGGCTGAACCTGTGACTATTGTCAGTAATATGAAGAAGATTTTGAATTGGTCGGTTTCAACGGAAAAATGAATGAAAAACACTACTAGCTCCCAGATTAAGGCCACAGAGAAAATTAAGGAGTACACAAGGGCATTTGGAACCAGACGTTTTCCTATCCACACAAAACCTCGAATGGAAACTTTTTCTTTGACAACATAGTTTCCGAATTCGTTTTTTTCAACTAGATTCATTGCTTCAAGTTTTTGAAGATGCCGATAGGCTACGCTGGGGCTGGCAAAGTTAAGATGTCTCATCACGTCTCGTGGACCAATAGGCTCATTTCTAACAACATCAACGTAAACCTTCAAAGTACGACCAAGCAACTCGTTTCTAGCCAAATCCGCCAACGATCAGTCGCCATCACTAATTAAAATTCTTTTGATAATTATAGAAACAATTGTTATAATTAAAATTAAAGGCAGAATCATCGATGAAGGAAACTCTGGAATGCAATCATTTGAAGAAGTGGGAAAAATTGGTTTTGGAACTGTAGTTTCAGATTCTATTATTGCCCATTCTGGGAGTTGAATTGTAAGGTTATAAATATCGAATTGTTTTATTAGTGGATAGGGGTCTTGGTTTTTCGCGTTTATCTGAAATGGAATATCACCGATCCCATCAGCATTATCATCTGACCCGTTATAGTTGCTCCAATAGTTACCTGTTACTCCATCATCCCAAGTAATTACTATACTAGATGACATGTTAACCTGATGAGCGTTATTTACAAAATTGTTGAAGTAAAGTTTAGTTTCAGGCATAGGTCCATAATACTCGAATTTTAAGCCACAGGAGCAATTTTCTATTTGATTAGCACTAAAGACATTACCTCTTTGAGGTTGAGTTTTATATAATCCAATACTACAGTTTGAAACAACGTTTTTGGAAATTAAATTCTCGCCTCCCCAAGTGATTCCCAATCCCTTGTTACCGTTGCTTATGGAATTGTTGCAAACAATGTTCCTGTTGCTAGCCAACATTATTTGACCTCTTTTTACGGTATTGTTGTAAATTACGGCGGTATTACTTGTTCCTCCTGTTCCTATTGAACCGCGTATAACAGTATTAGCAAAGATGCTAGCATAAGAACCAGTTAAAGTTCCAATGCTGCAATCCATAACATTGTTCTTGTAAACATAAGAATAATAGCCGCTGCATGTTACACTCGCAGTTATGTTGTTTAATGCAAATGTTTGATTACGACCTTGCAGATGTAGTTTTACGTTGATAACGTTACCTACAATTTGTGTGTTGTTGCCATTCACACGAATAACTCCGCCATCACTGGTAATTGTAAATCCTGATAGGATAACGTCATCCGCATGAATAACAAGTGGATCTGTGCAACCCGAAAGTCTTGTATCAGGAGGGAAAGTTACAGTCCAAAATTCTGGATGTAAACAAATTTTTGTATTTTTCGCGTCTTCACCTAAGAGTGATATTGTTTTGTCTATAGTTAGTGTTTTATTTTGCGCTCCTTCATAAATCCCACTTCTAACAAGTATTGTGTCACCATCTGACGCATTATCTATTGCTTCTTGAATGGATAAATAATCATCTGGAACAACAATCTCTTTAGACTCTGCTA
>PIXS01000290.1 GCA_003096255.1 Candidatus Bathyarchaeum sp.
CAAAACAGTGTTGTAAGCAAACGCCCAAAATAGTCCCTGCTTAATTTTACTCATCGTAGCCCTGCTGAGCTGAATGCTAGTAACTACATCACGCAAGTCATTTTTAACCAATACAATATCTCCTGTCTCCAGTGCCACGTCAGTTCCGCTTCCAACAGCTATTCCAATGTTTGCCTGAGCCAAAGCAGGAGCATCATTAATGCCGTCCCCTACCATAGCCACAATTTTTCCTTCATCCTGCAGGCGCTTAATTTCGTTTGCCTTATCTCCCGGAAGCACTTCAGCCAGCACACGGTCCACGCCCACCTGTTTTGCGATAGCTTTTGCTGTTCGCGTATTGTCGCCCGTAAGCATTATCACTTCTAGACCCATTCCCTGAAGAGTCTTCACTGCCTCAACAGAATAAGGCATCAACGTGTCTGCCACAGCAATCAAACCAGCAGCTTTATTGTTCACAGACACAAGCATAGCGGTCTTGCCATTTTCTTCTAGTGTTCTCATTTTTTCTTCAAGCAATGCAATGTCGATGTTGTTGTTTTCCATTAACTTGCGGTTACCCAACAAAATCTTCTTTTTGTTATACTTCACTTCCACGCCGTATCCCGGTATAGCATTAAAGAACTCTGGGTCAACAACTTCAATGTGCTTTTCCTTTGCTCTCTTCACTATAGCTTCGCCAAGAGGATGCTCCGAGTTCTTCTCTGCAACCGCAGCAAACTGCAACAACTCATCCTCGCCAACTTTGGTTTTTTTGGAATTTCCACTTAAAGAGGAAACAGCGAATATGTCTGTGACTTCAGGCTCTCCCTTAGTTAAGGTTCCAGTTTTGTCAAACACTATAGCCTGAAGCTTATGAGCAGTTTCTAGGGCTTCCCCACTCTTGATTAGAACACCGTTTTCTGCACCTTTTCCAACTCCCACCATGATGGCTGTTGGAGTGGCTAAACCCATGGCGCATGGGCATGCAATGATTAAAACTGCAATAAAGATTGTGAGGGAGAAAGTGAAGTCCATTCCCAGCAGGTACCAGGCAATGAAGGCTGCTGTTGCTGTTATCATTACGGCTGGAACAAAGTAGCTGCTTACAACATCTACCAGCCGCTGGATGGGCGCCTTGGAGCCAAGAGCGTTTTCAACCAGTTTAATTATCTGGGCTAATACTGTGTCTGAGCCGACTTTTGTTGCCTTGAATTTTAGCATCCAAGTTTTGTTTATGGTTGCTCCCACAACAGTGTCGCCTTCCTTTTTTTCCACGGGGATGCTTTCTCCGGTTATCACCTTTTCGTCAACACCAGAGTAGCCGTCAGTCACCACACCGTCAACAGGTATCTTTTCTCCCGGACGGACAATTACAATATCGCCGACCTGAACATCCTCAACAGGAACCTCAACTTCGTTTCCGTCTCGTATGACTTTGGCGGTTTTGGCTTGAAGCCCCATGAGTTTTCTTATAGCCGCAGAAGTTCTGCCCTTGGCTGTAGCCTCCAGCAACCTACCTAAAGTAAGAAACATCATCAAGGAAACCGCGGTTGTATAATACAGGTTTCCTTCGCCCAAGAACGTGTTGTAGACGCTATAAAAGTACGCGGCTGACGTGCCTATTGCAACCAGCACATCCATGTTTGGGTTCTTGTTTCGTAACGCCTTGTATGCGCCTACAAAAAAGCTGTCCCCAACAATGAAGTGAACGGGCGTAGACAACACAAACAGCAGCAACGGAACAAAATTGTCTATCGGCAATGTGGGAAGAGTGAAGGGTAGAAAACGGGCGTTGCTGTAGATTACTACAGGTATGGTTACTGCCACAGAAAAAGCAAGCTTGTATTTTAGTGAACGAATCTCTTTGTCTCTTTCTTTTTGTTCTGCATCTTCTACGCCGCCTTCGGGTTCAATAACGTCGTATCCGACTTCACGTATGGCTTTTTTTATTCCTTCTAAACTAATCTGCGAAGCGTTATACTCGACAGCAACAGTTTCCAAGGCAAAATTAACAACCGCCTTGTACACGCCCTCTTTTGTGTTTAACGTCTTTTCTACTGTCTGAGCACACACTGCACAATGCATATCACTGATTTTTAGTGACACGTTCTGGTGAATTACCCTGTAGCCTACTTCGGAGATGGCGTCCTCGATGGCTTTTTGGTCAACCAAGTTAGGGTCATAATCGATGATTGCTTTTTCTGCAGCAAAATTGATTGTAGCATAGATTACTCCCTTTAGTTTGGGTAACCGCTTCTCTATTGTTTGGGCACAAGTAACACAACTCATTCCACCAATGTCCAGAACAATCCGTTTTTTCTCTTCTTTAGCCATCTTTTTTGCCATCTCTCATAAGTTCTTACAGCACCTGTGAGGCATCAAATCTTTTGTTTAGCTTTACGGTGAATGATAATTAGGTCCATTGTTGTGCTTTACACACATTCTACAATACTGAGTATTCTTGAAATTATTTAACAATTACTTTTTGCGCCAAAACCCCACAACATATAGTCTAACTTTGGCTCAGCGGACATGAAACCATAATCTTTTAATGATGCCCATCAACTGAGAATTTAAAGGCAAGATTACTTTTTTGGAGGTGACCAAATCAATGGATGATAAAGAGCTTGAAAAAATAAAAGAAGAAAAGATAAAGAAAATGTTAGACGAAGCTAAAGCAGGCGTAGTCAAATTAAATTCTTCATCTTTTGACAACTTCATAAACACAGACAAACCCGTTTTGATTGATTTCTGGGCTGACTGGTGCATGCCCTGCAGAATGATGGCACCCGTAATGGATGAGTTAGCAAAAGCCTACTCAGGAAAAGCACTGTTCGGAAAAGTCAATGTTGACGAAAATCCCCAGATTGCAGGCAAATATGGAATCATGAGCATCCCCCACTTCCTGATATTCAAAAACGGCACACGCGTCGAAAAAATAGTTGGTGCAGTGGGTCGTGACCCTCTAGAAAACGCCATCAAAAAATACCTCTAAACTGTTGTTGCACAAACGTCAAAAGAAACTAACAGCCACATGACACGGTGTGGACTGAGCAGTCTTGACATCAAATGACAACAAAAAGAAGGTGGGTTTCATTGTTAACCCCATCGCAGGCATGGGCGGCGCAGTTGGGCTAAAAGGCACTGACGGCAAAGAAATCCTACAAAAAGCGGTTAATCTTG
>PIXS01000291.1 GCA_003096255.1 Candidatus Bathyarchaeum sp.
CCATAGCCTAAACATGAGCTAAGATTACAAAAAGGGGGAACTTGGTAAGCCGCGGGGACGGATGCTTTCCAAGAAGGAGCAGTTGCCCATTTGGGCGCCTTAGCGCCAGAACCGAGTTTACGCCAGTTTTCCTGTTTTGCGCATGTGCGCACTGCGACCCATGTTCTGTGAGCTTCTTCCCCTTTTGGTTGATTAAAGAAAGATATACAGTAGTGTATGTGCTGTTTTTAATAGATAAGTTTTGTTGCACGCTGTTTTCTTTTCAGTCGGATTCCGAACTGAAATATTACTTGTAATACATATCACGTCTTCATACGAGTTAAATCAAACAACCTGACAAAGATTTCTGTGCACAAATGCTGAGGAGGTCACTGCACAATGGATTCGATAAAGCGTGTAACCGTACACGAAGTAAATGAACTGGTAGACAACATCGCCCGCGTAAACTCCAAACAACCAAACCCCTAAAAAACAACCCTTCTACCCAATGTTTCGTCGGTCAGTGACAGAAATTTCGTGAACTGTTTCTGAGACAATAAACTTTGGTCTAAAGCAAGAGCCTGTTTTCTACCTGAAAGTAATTTTTTCATTCTAGAATTACGTGCTGTAGCTTAATTTCATGGTACCAGCAACTGTTTTATAACTTCTAATTGACCTTATCGTGTTGGGTAAGTGAGCGAATTCAGTATGAAGGACAAAGTTGTTGTGGCAGTAGCTGGGATGCCTGGGTCTGGCAAGGCAGCCTTCCGAAAAAACCTAACAAAACTGGGCTACCCCGTCGTGATAATGGGTGACGTAGTCAGGGAAGAAGCCAAAATACGAAAACTTGAGCCAACACCTGAAAACTTGGGCACATTAATGCTTAACCTTAGGGCGGCAGATGGACCTGCAGCTGTAGCCAAACGATGCGTCCCCAAACTAAAGAAGGCAACAGAACGGATAGTCGGCGTTGACGGCATCAGAAGCCTCCAGGAAGTCAACGAATTCAAGAAGCATTTTTCAGACTTTGTTCTGGTTGCCATCCATGCATCTCCGAAAAAGAGGTATCAGCGCCTGTTCAGGAGGAGACGAAGCGACGACCCCCAAGACTGGGAAACCTTCATGGAACGGGACCAGAGAGAACTCCGTGTCGGAATGGGGGACGTAATCGCCACTGCAGACTACATGATAGTGAATGAGGGAACCTTTACTCAGCTAAATGCTAGAATCAAAAAGGTCCTAAAGGAGATTCTGGAAGATGAATGACATACATGTTCACGTGGAAGTGGAAGTCAATCCCACCGAAGACTTGGAGAAAGTCAAAGAGGCAGTGGAAAACATTTTCGGAACAGTAACATTCAAAGTCAAATCCAGAACGTGGGGGCAACTCCTAATCGCCAAGACCAAAGGAACAGAAGGCCTCACCAAACTAAAGAACATCCTTGCCCGAGAACGGATTCGAACAGCAGCCCGAAAAGTTCTCCGGAGCGGAATGGACGATAACTCTGTGTCATTCTACCTGAACAAGCAAGTTGCTTATGCAGGACACATATCATTCTCCCAGAAAACGGCAGAATCGCCTCTAGGACCCATAAGTGTGCAAATCCGCTGTAGTAGCCCACAGGAATTAATCGAATGGCTTACTCCAAAGCCCATAAAGAAGCCTCCTTCGCCTTCACGTAGAAAATAGGTGCAGTTGCCATGGCCAAACCAGAAATCGGCTTGTCAATGCTCTACTGCCTAAATGAACCCTTCAACTCTATGGTTAAGCGCCTGCCAAAAGTTCCTGTGAAGCACATAGAAGTGCCTGACGAAGGACTCCACACCCTAAACAAACGAAAAATCAAGACCCTAAAACAAGTAGCAGAAGCCCACAACCTAGACTTTGTAGTCCATGCACCTTGGGCAGGAATAAACATAGCCACTCCCAGCCCAGACTTGCACAAGGCAGTCCTGAAGCGGTTAACAAAATCGATTGTTCTTGCGGGACAGTTAGACTGTCGCCTCTGGCTGTTTCATCCAGGCTCCAAAACTGGTCTCAGCCACTTCTATCCAGGCAAGGATTGGCAACTAAATCTTGAGTCTGTTCGTGCTTTGTTGCGGGTTGCCAGAAAAGAAGGCGTTGAGGTCGCAATAGAGAATACTCCTGAGCCTTTTCCTTCTCTCATGAAAAGTGTAGACGACTTCCGGAGATTCTATGAGGACCTTGATGATGATATTGGCATGGTGCTGGATGTAGCCCACGCAAACCTGAACAACCAGATTCAAGATTTCATAGAGCAGTTTTCCGAGAAGATTGTTCATATGCATGTTAGTGACAACGATGGAGCCAATGACTTGCATCTGGGAATAGGACACGGCAACATAAACTGGGAAAACTTCGTTAAACTGGCTAAAGCGGCCGACTACGGCAACCTGATTGTAATCGAATCAACAGACCACATAGAAGAAAGCGCTCAGACACTGCGCCGACTCTTCATTTAGTCTTTGAGAGGAAGCTCTAGACGCATAAAATCTTCCGCAACATCAGTGTCAAAGAAAACTTTCTTTGCCTGCTCCAACAACAGCCCCACATCTTTGTATCTGGCGCTGATGTGCGTCAAAACCAGCCGCTTCACTTCCGCCTTTTTTGCAGTTTCCGCTGCCATACTGGGAGTTGAATGGCCATCCTCATTTGCTCTTTCAGTCAGTTCATCCTCAAAGGTGGCTTCGTGAATCAGCAGGTCAGCCTTCTCAGCTAGCTTAACAAGATTTTCTGACTGTCCAGTGTCTCCGCTGTAAACAATTTTCCTTCCAGATCTGGGTGGACCCAACACCATTTCAGGCGTCACAATTCTTCCGTTTGGAAGCCTAACCTGTGAGCCCAGTTGAAGCTTTGACCACAAGGGTCCTTCAGGAACTCCCTGTTTCTTGGCTTTTTGTGTACTAAATCTTCCGGGACGCGGCTTCTCAACTAGCGCGTAAGCTAAGCTGTTTTCTAAATGGTTTGATTGAGCAGCATGAACTGTGTACTCTTTTTCCTCGCAAACAAGACCCGCCTCTACTTCAGATACTTGAAGAGGAAAAGTGAGAGAGAAACGAACAGTCTGGTTTATTGCCTCAACGAAAGCCTCGATTCCTTGGGGTCCATAAATCGTCAGCTTCTTTTTCCTGCCTAACAGGGACATGGTCTGGAGAAGCCCCGGCACGCCTAGAACATGGTCGCCGTGCATGTGAGTAACAAAAATTTTTGCTTCTCGGTGAAAGCCGACTCCCGCCTGAATCATCTGCCTCTGGGTGCCCTCGCCGCAGTCAAACAGCAGCAACTCATTTCTTCTTCGAACTGCGATTGCTGACAGCCCCCTCTTGGGTGTAGGTATGCTTCCGCCAGTGCCCAGAAAGATTACCTGCAAGTCTGTCAGCTTCCTTTATCCTCCAATAGAGTATGTTCTGTATGTTTATTTGGTTACGCCTTCATGTTTTCTTGAAGACCACTATTTCTCTTGTTAAGCTTCCGTGAACATAAACAAAATGGGACTCCATGTGCCTGAAGCCCGCTTCTTCGCCCACTTCGGCGATTTTTGTTGTTTTGGGGGCTGCCATACAGATTCTTCTGCCCTTCGGAATCTTG
>PIXS01000292.1 GCA_003096255.1 Candidatus Bathyarchaeum sp.
AACTTCTCATGAACGCCAGCCTAACCGAAGTAACCTACGTAATAGGCGTCGTTGGCACCCAAGAACACGCACAAATAGTCCTGAGTGAAGCAGAAACAGTCACAACAGCAATCAAAAACTTGGGCATCAACATCACCGAAGCTGAAACAAAACTAGAGGAAGCAGAAACCGCCTTCAACCTCGGAAACTATGTAGAATCCGAAACACTGGCATATGCAGCAAAAGAGTTGGCAATTCAAACAAACCAAACAGCAGCTCAAGCCCAATCAAAAATCGGTGAGGCAGAAGATGCTTTAGCCACCGCCCAAAGCGATGAGAGAACTGAGGGACTAAACGAAGCCCAGCAACTTCTTGACGATGCCAAAACCTCATATAACAACGGGGACTATTCAGAAGCGATAAACTTGGCAACTCAGGCAATAACCAAGGCACAAGAAGCTAAAATTTTTCTGGCTGAAGGAACTGATTCTCTGCCTGTTACCGAAATCAGTGTAGCCATAATCGCTGTAGCCGTCATTGCTGTTGTCGTCCTCTTCTTTGTTCGTTCAAGAAAAAAAACTATAGTTCGTGAGGTTGAAAAGAAGAAACGGCGAATAGACGTTGAGCGGATATTTCTTGTGCACAAGGACTTGCTGCCTGAAGAAAAACAGGCGATTCAGTTTCTGGCAGAAAACAATGGTGAAGCTTTTGAGGCTGACCTGTACGAGTCCCTTAAGCTTCCGAGGACAACAACTTGGCGACTGGTTAAGCGACTGGACAGAATGGGCATCATAAAACGTACAAAATTCAGAAGACAAAATCTGATACGCATAAAAAACAAATACACAATAAAAGACTAACTTGGCTTTTCTGAAGTTTCCTGCTTGTTTTGAAATCGCTTTTTCAGGGGTTTCCACGGATTTCCTAAAGTTGCCCCCTGCCCATGTTGCAGGCTGGTCGTGAAAAATGAGGAAGAAAATGGCTATATCAATAGCTGTGGTGGCGTTGTTGCTCATCGGAATAATGACAACATCAGTACTAGCATCGAAAACAGCACTGGCAAATGACGCATCTCTAGCAAAGAATACAGCTGTATCAAACCAGTTACGAGCAAATGCAGTTTCAGTAGCGCCTGCAGACTTTGCGGTAAAACCTTCTCCAGGTCCTGAAGCTAATGGCGACGACGATCCTGAAGTTGGTTCTGGTAAAAAACTAGAAGCTGTCGCCTATGATGACTTGGAAGCAATGGATGTTGATGAACTAAAGGAAAGGGTGCTTGAAACCTACGAAGAAACTGATGCACGAATAACAACTAGAGTCCGATTCCTGCTTTACACTCATGATGGCGAGCATGTCATGTGGGGCTATGTAGGAAACGGCTACTTTGTGGGACAAGACAACCAAGGCAAGAACTGCTGGGGAATATACGGCAATGGCGTATTCGCAGGATTCTACGACGGAGAATTCTTCTGGGGCAAATACAGATGCGGCAACTGGAAAGCAATCGGTCTCTTTGGAGAAAACTACTCCTTCGGAAAATACATCCTGTTCCCAACAACCACTGCCCGTCCATAAAAACACCCCCATCACCGCCATCCCCCTCCCTTTTTTCTAAAAACAGAACTTAATCATTATTTTATATTCCAAAAATACTGTTACTTTTACATTAAAATGGAAAGTGCTGACCTTTGCCTGTAACTCCTCTTCACCACCCCGTTGCTTACTTCATCTACAAGCTATACAACCGACTTAGTCTGCCTGGACTAATTGTAGGCTGCATGTTTCCTGACATCGAAAACCCCTTCATAATGCTGCTGTATGGGACACAGGTTCCCAATCGAATGGTTCTGCACAGCATTCTGGGCTCAGCCACAATCGGAACATTCTTTGCCGTAATAGTCACGGTTTGGGTTTACCCTGCTTTGGTAAGCCGCCTCTTCCATGTTAACAAGAAAAAACTTGAAAGCAAATGTAAACTCTCCTTTGCCGTGGTTTTCTCAGTTCTTATCGGCATCCTCTCCCATGTTCTATTAGACATAACAAACCATCCATATAACCCCCTTTTCTGGCCTTTCATCCCCACAACATCTACTCCTAGCCCCATCTACTTCGCTCTCGGAAGCCCCCTTGGGTCCTTGTGGATGCAGGTCATCATGGCGGCTGTCCTTGCTGTGTTGATTTTTGTTAAACGGAAGAACCTTTTCGAGGAACTGCTTGTCGGCTAAAACCATTCTGGCAGCTTTTGAGTTTAAATACCACTTGACAACAGAGTAGATGAGGAGTTGGAGGTTATCGGGATGAGTGTTGAGCTTCCAGAATCCAAAATTCTTGCTGAACAAATGAACCAAAAGCTCAGAGGCAAACAGGTAACATCCTTTCAGGCTAAAGACTGTGAACGGCTACAAAAAATCGGCATGATTGAAAAGGACCTGACAGTTTTCAATCAGCTTGTCAACGCAAAAATCGAAACAATCACAGCTAGAGGCAACGTGCTACGCATAAAATTCGACAACGGAACCAACCTGATTATCGGTCCAGAGTACGGTGGCGAAATATTCTACAACACCAACACAACAGACGTCCCCAGATTTCACTTGCGCCTTGACTTCAGCGACGACACAGTGTTGACTGTCAGGTTAACCAGCATGGGCGTCATCCAACTGCGAAAAGATGATGAACTGGACAGCTCCTACGTCTACAAACGAGACTTTGACGCCACCAAACTTTCAGCCGCCGAAGAAGAATTCATTTTTGAACAGTTTTCAGGTCGGATGGCAGAACGCAACAAGATGCTCAAGTCGGTGCTGGTTGGAAAAGATGCTATCCTTGTTGGCATAAGCAACAGCACATTCCAGGACATACTGTATCGTGCCCGAATTCACCCAAAGAGACGAGCCTCAGAACTGGATGATAAAGAAATGCGGAGCCTATACGATGCCATCCTGTTTGTGTTCAAGGAGAGAATCAGACTAAACGGAAAAGACATTTTCCGTGACCTCAACGGAAAACAGGGTAGCTACGTGCCAGCCATGGGACCAAACATGAAACAGCAGAACTGCCCCGAATGCGGAACCCCCATAGAAAAGTTGAGTCACGGCGGAGGACACGTGTACCTATGCCCCACCTGCCAAAAATAACAGAAATCACTCTTTGATTTTGCTGTACCAGAGCCGTTTGCCCTTAACAAACTCTTCTTTGCCCTTCCGCTTAATCGCCCTAAGATTCTTCACATGAGCGTCACCATGAACAGGAACAAGAAACTCCAATTTTTCGCAGCCTTCAAAGGCTTCACACAACCAGCAGCCCTCAATACCCTTCTTTTGACAGCATTTCCTGATCTTACAGAAGGGAGAACCCCCACCGTTTCGGCATCCTTTTCTGCAACGGAACTTCACCATTGCGCCAAGAACCTTGTAGCACTCCTCATAGTTCTTGAAGTCTTTACCAAAAGAAAATGTAGAAATGAACCCCGCAAACTTGTCATATCTTGACGCCCTAAGCTCTTTCCTCAAGTCTCTTGCGAGGTCAGGAATTTTCCCTGAAAAACCATGACAATCTCCACAGTAGAGACCACAATACGCAATCAAATTGTCGTCCTGTGCCATGTTTCATGTCCCCTTCGCTTCTTTCTAAGTAATTCTCCAGCAATTAGAACAGTAATGTGTTATCAGCTTATTAGCATTCTATGCCGAAGACCAGAGAAATGAAATCAACTTCTGGTACAGGGCAAATGTTGCCCCCGCCTCCGACCGTGAATGACTGTTCAGATTTATGGTTCTTAACATGTGAAAAAGTGAATGTTTAACATTAATTTCGTCCTTTTATTGAAAAAACTTATAAGAAGAGTCTGCCAATGAGGCAAGAGGTTGCCGTATACCGTAACAAAAATTTGT
This sequence comes from Candidatus Bathyarchaeum sp., assembly GCA_003096255.1. Next base: position 3,873 of record PIXS01000292.1, read on the forward strand.
TGAAATTGGAGGAGATAAAACAAATGAATTTAAGAAAACCAAACTCAGACGAAGCGACCGCCACATTCAATCGATCCAAGAGCGTCGTTCCCATGTCAGGACTCTGCTCAAGATGCGTCGATGGATGCAGAGGCGGTTGCGAAATCTGGTTATCATCATTTAGAGGACGCGAAGTTCTCTACCCTGGACCCTTCGGAGAAGTAACTGCAGGAGCAGACAAAAACTACCCCATCGATTATTCCCACCTGAACATTCAAGGCTACGCACGCGGAGCAAAAGGACTTCCTGAAGGCGTAGAAGGAGGTCCCGATACAGCTCTTTTCCCTAACGTGGACACCGAAACTGAGTATGGATGGACAAAAAAGGTCAAACTTAGAGTGCCCATATTCACTGGCGCGTTGGGTTCCACAGAAATAGCTCGAAAGAACTGGGAACACTTTGCCATAGGCGCAGCAATTGCAGGCATCACCCTTGTTTGTGGTGAGAACGTTTGTGGAATCGATCCTGGTCTTGAACTGGACAGTAATGGGAAGATAACAAAGTCTCCTGAAATGGACAGGCGAATAAACATTTACAAGAAATTCCATGAAGGCTACGGTGAACTTCTTGTTCAGATGAACGTTGAGGACACCAGATTTGGAGTCGCCGAGTATGTGTCATCAAAGCATGGCTTGGACACTATTGAACTCAAGTGGGGACAGGGTGCCAAGTGTATTGGTGGAGAAATCAAAGTAAAAAGCTTGAAGCGTGCTGTTGAACTCAAAAAGAGGGGCTATGTTGTTTCGCCTGACCCTACTCTCACAGAAAACCAAATCGCATTCAACGAAGGAGCAATCAAAGAGTTTGAGCG
>PIXS01000293.1 GCA_003096255.1 Candidatus Bathyarchaeum sp.
AACTATGGGGTAGCGTGGAAGCACGCCATACGTTAACACAGCTTGACCCAGTATCTGCTGGGCGTATTCGGGTTTGCCCAATTCTTCCCTCAAGGCCATAAGCCCACCTTCGGCAGCGACGTGGCTGAAGTAATATGTAGAGTTTCCGAATGCGTTCTGAAGTGCAGTATCGAGAGTCAGTGGATTTATTGAGTCGCTTTCTCCCACGAGGGCGTTGGTGACATCATACAGTAAGTTCCATTTTTCATAATTAGTCGAATTTGCTTTCAGGATGTCTCTCATGTAGACCATGCTTGCGTCGTCAAAGTGCATGACTATCCAGTCGTAGTGCTCATCGTTGCGTGGAACAAAAACTGGGCAGCGACCAAACCACATTAAGGCACGGAAGTATCGTTCAAGTTGTGTGTCGCCCAGGTAATGTCCCCGCACCGTGAATTGGGTGAAATCGTATTTTATCGTTATGTCGAAAGGAGGCTCTGGGATACTCCACCCTACGGCATCAACGAACTCGGTTTCCTCGGCGTATATGTTGTCTAGGAAAAAGTTCAAGTCTGCTGAAAGTTCTGTGGGCACGTTTGCGGTTTCGCCGGTTAGCAGGGAGAGGGCTACGGCAAAGTAGATTGTGGAGTTTCTTGTTGCCCAGTATTGTATGGCGCCGTCATGTGGGATGGAGTTGTAGTCGTTTAGTGATGTCTGGTAGGCGTATTGGGCGACATCAAGTGCCATCGGGTATAGATTTTGTTTTTCTATAAGCTTCAGTGAGCAGTCAAAGACTACGTGGAATAGGTGGAGAATCGAGTCTGTTGTAACAAATACAGGTAAGTCGTTATGATAAACTTTGTAGTAGTAGAAGTCTTCAAAACGCAGTGCAGGATTGAAGATGCCTTCAAGCGGGTCTGAGTCATTCAATAGTTCAACGATGACAAAGCCGTACTTTTCAAGCATTGCCTCCTGCTCGGGAGTGATGGAAAGAGCGCTCTTAACTTCATCATAGTAAGCTGCCTGAGAAAGGTCGAAAGACGCCTTTATGGGCACAGGCGTGATCAAAATTAGCGAAGAAAGTAACGAAAAAAGCAGGAGAAATTGGACATTTTTCTTTAATTTCATTATCTCCCCTTTAAACTTGAAACAGTAAGATATTTAAATTTTGTTACTGCATCAACAATTGGGATTTTTTTTGAATTTCTGTCTTTACACGCCCGATTTGGATTCCTTGGTCTAGTGATGTTTGTAATCGTTGAAGCAGCTCCAGTGTTTACCATGTTCACAGAGATGTTTTGAGTTGAATTTGTTTTGGTGTTAGTTTTCTGGAAAAAAGACTGTTTTCAACAATATTCTGCTATTAGTTTTCTGCTATGTTGCTGTTTAGATGTCTGCTTCGTTTGTTTTCCTGAAAATGAAAGAGGTTCGTACTCTGTGGTTTGTGCTTCGGATTACTCCAATGACGCCAACAAGATTCAGCTCTTTTTTTCTATACATAGGAAAAACTTGATCTAGCCACACCATGAATCCGCCATCTTCGAGAACTTTTGCACATTCTCTGACAACATAGTTTCGGTTTATCATTGGTGTGCCATAGTGTTGGGCGTCTTCTTCGGAGTATGGGGGATCGGCGAAGATCAGTTCGTATTTCTGGTTAACAATTTCTGATAGTTTGTGGGCGTCTCCAACGTATGTGGGGTTATATTGGGAGTTAATGTCGAAGGTGTCATCTTGCTGAACAGAACCTGAGAATAGGTGCAGAACTTTTTTGCAATCTGGGAACATTGACCTTATTCTTTTTAGGTACGAGTGGGGGTAACAGCCGTAGTAGTTGCTTTTGTTTTTGTAATAATTTCCTATAATCCATGTTCCCACTATCCATCCGTTGCTCGTAGCCAATTTTGGGTATGATGGAAAAGTTTTGTTGTATGCGTCCACTCTGTCTTGTAAGGTCAAACTCAGCATCTGAACTCAGCACTCGAATCCCTTTTCAGATATTTACTTAATAACTCTTTGTGCCCATCTCCTGCTCGTTCTCACACATCTTTGCGGTAGACTCTTATTTTGGTGTAGACGCTGACCGTATTGGAGGCTTATGGATGAAACGTGAATATCCACATCAACCTATTGTAGGAGTTGGTGCAGTTATCGTAAACTGCGGCAAACTTGTTCTAGTGAAACGCGGTGCCGAGCCATCGATGGGCAAGTGGAGTTTCCCTGGTGGAGCAGTGGAGCTGGGCGAAGCCGTCAGAGACGCTGTCATACGGGAAACAAAGGAGGAGTGCGGATTAGACGTCGAACTTGTCGAAGATACGCCAATGGACGCCTACGACATACTGACACCGGATCAGGATGGGCATCTACGGTACCATTATGTTCTTTTGCAGTTTCTTGTTCGACCAAAACAGGGCAAGCTGGAGCCTACCAGCGACGCGATAGACGCCAGATGGGTTTCCTTCAAAGAAGTAGAAACATATGATTTGGCAGAATCGGTTCGTTCCTTCTTCATTAAACATCGAAAGGAACTACAGAAACATTAGTTGAAGACGCCCAAAGAGTTTAGGTCTTGAAGCATTTTGTTGCCGTTTTTGATGATTTCTTCGTTTTTTCATTCTGTCTTGTGGAGTAAACTGTGTGATTTGTGAGAAAAGTCCAATTCTTTATTTGATATAATGCGTCAAAAAGTGTATTCTAGGTTCATATTTTCTATTCATAAGTTAGTTAAATACCATCAGTCATCATTAAGCCAATATCAAATGGGAGAAAAGTGTGATGAAAAAATCTATTTCACCAGAAAACCGCAAGAGGCTACAGAAAATGATGCTGGAAGCTTTCACCAGCGAAATTAGTGCTCTCTCTCCTGAACTTCAATACATCCTTGCAGACGACATGGTTACAGCCCTCCAGAATCGGTTAGTAGTGTTCCAGAAAATCCAATCAAAAACAACTCTGTAGTGAAAATAAACCTCCAAAAAGCATACTTCAAATCCATAAATGATATATAGAAAATTGGCAAAAATAAACGAAAAGAGGCGTTAACATGCGAAGATCAAAACTCGAGATGTATATCGACATCCTCAAGGTTCTGGCTCAACGTGGTCCACTTAAGCTGACACATATAATGTACAAGGCTAACGTGAACTGTAGTGTCCTCAAGGAGTACTTGGACTTTCTTATTGAGCAGGAGCTTGTTGAAGAGAAGACTGTGGGCAAGAAAAGGATAGTTTACGCCGTCTCTGAAAAGGGATTAAAGGTTCTCAAATACTTCAGAGAACTGAAGGTTATGCTACCTGTCATCGAAGAGGGTCAGGCTAGGTTGCCTGCTTCTCTCTATTAGTAACGCCTTTTTTGTTTCACTTGTTTTCTTTTTTTTCTTTAGTCAGTTCTTTCTGCTTTTTTTTGAGTAATCAGTTTACATCATGAATATGAACTAATGTATCGCAAGATTTAATAAATATGTGTGCTACACTAATATACATACCAAAAACCCTGAGGACCACAAATATGGCAGCATATAGAAAGCTTGAGGCAAAATCAACACAACTGCTAGAAAAAATACGAGAGAATCTAGAACTGCTAAACGAAAAAATCGACGTAATGATCGAAATCCAAAAACACGGTCACCATGAGCTTCCAGAGAATCTGCCTGAAGCACTTGACGTAATGACCTTGCTGTCTCTACCTGATCATCTAAGAAAAACAGCAGTTACCTTATGCAAACTTGAAGAAGCAACAGCCGACGAGGTCGCTGAACAGACAAAGCGTGCAAGAGCAGTAGAAAGTGGTTATCTAAATCAGCTAGTGGTAATGGGATACATGAAAAAAGAAAGGAAAGGCCGTAAGGCTTACTTCTTCGTAGATAAAGAGGGGTGTTAGCAAATGGGAAAAATTATAGCCGTTCACTCATATAAGGGCGGAACCGGAAAAACTTCACTTTCAGTTAACTTAGCTGCAACATACGCCAGAATGGGCAAGAAAGTCTGTCTAATGGATTTAGACTTTAGGGCGCCAAGCCTTCACGCCATATTCAAAAAACAGAATCTAGACTACTGGCTAAACGATTACCTGAACGGAATCTGTGAAATTGACAAAGTCTTAGTTGATGCGACCAAAGATCATGGTAACGGCGGCAAGTTGTTTGTTGCTCTGGCAAATCCTTCCACTGAAGCAATCAGGGATATGACCGCGAAGGACCGGAAGTGGGAAATGAAGGCTCTGGGCAGGTTGCTGTCTCTTAGGTCTTCGCTTCTTAACGAGCTGGACCTTGACTACATAATTTGTGACACCAGTCCTGGGCTTCAGTATTCTTCCATCAACGCCATTGTTACTGCAGATGTTGTCTTGGTGGTAACAAGTTTGGATGCCTCTGACATTAACGGAAGTCAGCGGATGACCAGTGAGCTCTATGACCTCTTCGAGAAGAAGACTGGAATCCTAGTCAACAAAGTCATTGCAGAATATCTGTCATCCGAGAAGGAACAGAAGAAATTCAACAAGTACATCAAAGAAATTCACACTCTTCCAGTATTAGCTACTATTCCGTGCTTCTGTGAAGTGCTTCGAGCAGCAGGAGACTTCATCTTCACTGAAGAAAGACCAGAACATCCCTTCACCGAGACTCTAGAAGAGTTAGCCGCTAAAGTCGAAAAATTCTAATTTTTTATTTTCCTGTTTTTCTTTCGTAATTTTCTTTAGCCTTCTGTGCTTCTTCAGCAAAGCTTCTCAGTCGTCTAAGTTCCATCTTCTTTTCAGGCAAAGTCTCAGGTGCAAATACCAAGGGCATAACAGCAACGAACAGGAAGAAAGCGGCTAAAGAAAAGGCAGTAGCAACTGAAAAGTCGTTA
>PIXS01000294.1 GCA_003096255.1 Candidatus Bathyarchaeum sp.
CACAGCCACTGAACAGATTCACAGTGCCTAAAATCCTTTACTCCCAACAAAAAATAATCGAATAAAATGAAGAATACTCAAAGATAAAAATGGTGCGGGGGGTGGGATTCGAACCCACGAACCCCTACGGGACAGGGTCCTAAGACCTGCGCCTTTGACCTGGCTCGGCGACCCCCGCGCACATATCCAACACATAGAAACCTAAATCCAAATTAAACATTTCCCGAAAAAACAAGCAAAAACACACAACTTCGGGTGCTCCAAACAGCCTCCACAGTCCACATTGTTTGTTTTGAAGCAGAAAACATAAAAACAGGAACAGGCATGTCGAATTGCAGAAACCATTCATCAAATGGTTGTCAACAGCCTCGGTGGCCTAGTCTGGTTGGGCATTGCCTTGGTAAGGCAGAGGTCGCGGGTTCAAAGCCCGCCCGAGGCTCCATTCTTAGTTATTTTGCTTGTACGTTTGGGTATTGTTATGGTTACGGAGGAGTCAGTATGTTCGATAGATACTTCTTGGTTCAGGAGGCAGTTGAATGTTCCAGCTGATACCTCAGAAAGATAGATGCTCCAGCTGATTCCCAAGTCGTGTCGAAAATGAAGAATCTCCTTGTCTCGTTTGATATGATGGTCGCACTCGAACCATCCTGCAAACTCGGCAAGAATTTTTTTGACTAGAAGAATCACGAAGTCGTAGTTTGGTGTGACGCCCATTGTTAACAGCATGTCTTTGGTGATGTTTGCTCCTGCGTTTCTACCGTTTTCTCTTAGTTTGTCTTCTGGGACGCACGCTATTAAGGAAGAGAATCCTTTGCGGGTTATTGTTATTGCGCCGTAACGCAGCATGTATCTGATGTAAGCGTATTGTTGAAGGAGCCTGTTAAGAATTGAGTTGACGCTAACACCTTGTCTTTCTGCTTCCTCACTTAATACTTGGAGCCATTCTTCGTCTATTCTAAATGAGCGACCTACGGTTTTTCTTTTTTTGTTTTGCAGCAACTGACGTTCACTCAACCCAAACGGTTGCAATGTGTTACTATTTAACATTTTTCGCTACAATAGCGACACATTGTGTACGTCAATGTTTTATTGGTATAGATGCATCATCTAAAGATATGTTACAGGGTTCGAATAAAAAAGAACAGATTGAAGTTTTGTTTGTGGATGATGATAAAGAATTCCTAAAAAGTGCGAAACAATGTCTAAAACTGCAGGGCAACTTCAACGTTGAAACAGCATACTCGGTTGAAGAAGCTTTAGAAAAGATGAAAGAAAGAAAACCAGACGCAATTATATGCGACATTCAAATGCCCCTGGCAGACGGTTTCGAATTCCTTAAAGCGCTCCAAGAAAAGGAATACAATGTTCCATTTATCGTGTTTACGGTAACAGAAGACAAAGAAACAGCCATCAAAGCCTTCAAATTAGGCGCCAATGCATTCGTTGGAAAGTCCGGAGACCCAGAGATAGTTTTTTCGACATTACAGAGATGCGTAGAGAAGTCAGTAGCCATCAAAGCCACACACTGAAACTTACAGATTAAGAGGCAATTTATTCATCACATACTCCTTTTGCTCAAAAACCAAAACAAAAATGAACCCCCCCCCAGAACAAAAACAACTTGGCGCATATACGCTTAAGCGGTAAATCTTTAGAGCATAAGCAACATAGTCTGACGTGCGGCGGAATAGGCTATGAACAAAGAAGACTGGCGCATGGTTCTGTTTCTGCTATTATCCCATCACATGCCCGAAAAATTGCACAGAACCATCCACCTAAACATCGGAGGGAAAAACATCTACTTATGCGCCAGATGCACAGGAGACTATTCAGGCACATTAACCATCCTTGTTGCATGGTTTCTGGGATTGAAGCTCCCTACGTGGCTGTACCTTCCATTAGTCGCAATTCTTCCCCTAGCCACCGTCATTGATTGGCTCACACAGAGCTGTAAATTAAGAGAAAGCAGAAACACACTACGAGTAACCACAGGTTTTCCGTTAGGAATCGCGAAAGGGCTAATTCTTTTGATGCTTGTTCAAGGCTGGTTTAACCTGTTTCTTCAAGCTCTTGTCATCGTCGGACTTTACGTCTTAGTTGTTTCTTTAGTTGCTTGGAAAACCAAATTTGTGTACTCTTATTTTGATTGATAGAATTCGGCTCCAAAAACATGCATATTCATTTGTTTAATCGAAAAAATTGGAATCTAAAAACAATAACGGAAAAAATGGTTGACGTCGACAAAAAAAAGTTGTTAAATTTATACATGAAAAGCTCTATTTCATTCATGCAAAGGCTTAAATTAAGTATGCATCCAATAATGAAATTATTGGTGGTTTAACAAAATGAGTGAAGATAGACAATATAGCTTAGCAATACTGATCATTCTCTTGATTCTATGCTGGCCAGCAGCACTTATCTACTACTTTACTAGACCAAAGAAAGTAAATACACCTCAAAGAACATGCCTCGGATGTGGAATGTCAATACCTATGACCTACAACGTATGCCCCCATTGTGGCAAGAAAGTAGAGAAATTGCCTTCAGAATAATCTTGTCTTTGACGTCTGGCCTAACATAAAGACCGTATTGCAATTCAAGCGGTTGTTCGGCAGTGGCGCGTGAATATGACATCGAGTAGACTGACGTTCACAGCATTGCTGATAACTGTCGCGTGGATTGCATTATCCACCACTCTTTTTTTCTATGCAACATCTATGAGAGAACCTACCGAAGAAATCCTGTTTATTCGAATTAGTGGGGAGTTGACTGATTCAACTAAAAATTTTGTAGAAAACACATTGAATGTAGCAGAGTATCGGGGGTCGCGTCTAGTGATTATTTCATTGGATACTCTTGGAGGCTACGTAGACAGCACTGAAGGAATGATGACTCTTCTGGACAAGTCTGAGATACCCGTGGCTATTCTTGTTGACTCTGAAGCGATTAGTGGAGGAACCTACATGCTCATGGCATCCCATGGTGCAGTCATGAAGTCTGGCTCCCAGATAGGATCTTGCCAACCCGTCACAGCTACAGGTGAACCAATAACAGAAACAAAATATGTTAACTACTTAACTGGGCTCATGAAAAGGCATACGTGGCTTCATTCAAGAAACGAAACCACAGCAGAGCTTTTTGTCACCGAGAACCTTAATCTGCACGCTGAAGAAGCCCTCGAATTAGGAGTGATTGACTTTATAGCTGAAAGCCCAGAGGATTTGGCGTCAAAACTAGACAGTTACGTGCTGGTGAAATACCGAGACGGGGAAGCGTCACGGTTCATTTTGTTGGATAGAGATGAAGTGGGCGGCTTTGATGTGATTCAAAGCTGGGATTTCGAAGATATCGACGAGGCAACGATTCGGGAGTTCAGGAGCACAATAGAGTTTATTGCCGTTCCTTCGTATCTTTTCGAGTTTCCAGTGGGGCTGGTTATGCCAGTTGTTTTCCTGTTTCCTTACCTTTACAGCGCATTTGTTGTTCCCTTCCTCAGCTTAACTGTGACTGCCACCTTAGAAGTTATTCTCGCTCTGATTTCCATAGTTAATGCGGTTATAGGCGTCGGATGTATTGTTCTATTGCTCAGCAAAAAAGAGAAAAGCGAACCTAAGACATCTAAAACTGAGTGAGTTTAGGAACAGGGGGACTAAGCCGAATGGATACAAAAGAAGCTGAAGAAAAAGCTGTCCGGAAACGGGTTAAGAGCAGGCGCTACAGTGGCAAATATAAAGGAAGAGGAAAATACAAAGCGAAAGACCCTGCATAACTTCGCCGTTTCTATTGGAGAATGATTCAGCTGAAACAAAACATGAAAAGAGTTCTCGCTGACAAACTAGAGCCTGAAGAACTGAAGCGGATATACAAAAGTTACGATATAGTCGGCGACGTAGCAATAATCCGTGTTCCAGAATCTCAGTTACGTTACAGTAAACTCATCGCCGAAACCATCATGACGATACACAGGGAAGTGAAGTCTGTGTGGCGGCAATCCAGCTCAGTTTCTGGCGATTTTCGGCTCCGAAACTTGGAGCATATTTTAGGCAAAGAAACAACCGAAACATGTTACAGGGAGCATGGATGCGTTTACAAAACTGACTTGCAGAAAGCCTATTTTTCGCCTAGACTCTCCTATGAGCGGATGCGAATTGCTGGACTAATACAGAAAGGGGAAACCGTCGTGAATATGTTCGCTGGCGTAGGCTGCTACTCTATAGCCATGGCAAAGCATTCCGCGCCCCTGAAGGTTTATTCGGTAGACGTTAATCCGTCTGCGTTCCACTATCTTCGTGAGAATATTCGGATTAACAGGGTTGAAACAGTGGTTGTTCCTCTTCAGGGAGACGCAAAAGAGGTGATTGAAGTGGGGCTGCAGAATGTTGCGGATAGGGTTCTTATGCCCCTTCCAGAACTAGCTCTTGAATATCTGGATTATGCCCTTTTGGCGTTGAAGCTTGCTGGGGGATGGCTTCACTATTACAGTTTTGAGCACGCGAAAAGGAATGAAGACCCAGTACAGAAAGCCGAAAAACAGTTATCAGAAAAACTGGACAAACTATGTGAAGGCTTTAGAGTTAATGGTGGACGAATTGTGAGAACGATTGGACCTCGATGGTATCAGGTGGTTCTTGACGTCCACGTCGGAAACTAACCAAAGGCAGCTGTAATTTTGGTGCATACAACAGAAGCTATAAACTAGTTCACACATTTTTTGTGTGTCATGATAGAAAACTGCAAAACACAGGTCCCTTCCCTTTGTGGTGAGCTTATGAGTGAATGGAACATTGGAGTTGACATGGTAGAAATTGCCCGCTTTCAACAATTACGTTACACCAGCAACAAACAATTCTACAAGCGGGTCTTCACTCCAAAAGAAATCAAGTACTGCTTGTCATTCAGAAACCCCGCGCCCCATTTTGCCGCGAACTTTGCTGGAAAAGAGGCAATCTACAAGGCAGTGAACAAGTTCTGTGACGTTAAACTGAACACCATTGAGATTCTCAGGGATGAAAACGGAGCACCAGAAGTCAATCTACAGTTAGACAGCAAAGAAGAAAGTGATACTGTGCACGTGAAGGTTAGCCTGTCTCACTCCTTGTCTCATGCGGTTGCCTTTGCGGTTGCCCACAAAACCACTGAATCGGCAAACAGTGACAGAAAATCAGAGGCGTTATCACTCAATGAACTCTAAAGTACCCCAAGAGGGCACAGTTGAACAGACCAGTTTGCAGCTAGAAAAGTTGCTGGATCAGGTTCGGAAAGAGCCGACGCATTTGAACTACTGGAACGCCTACAAGCGAATCCAGAAACTCGACCTGAAATCTCTTGATGTGCCCGATGATAAGCGGATAAAGGTGGCTCTCTTAAGCTCATTTACAATCGACCCGCTGAGCATATACCTTGACGTCAAGGTCCGTCTTGTTCAGTTGTTTCCTGAAATCTATGTTGCACCTTTTAATCAGTATCAGCAGGAAATCCTAGACGAAAACAGCGGACTGTATGCCTTCAA
>PIXS01000295.1 GCA_003096255.1 Candidatus Bathyarchaeum sp.
GATTAGGAGTACAAGTCCTACGATTTTTTCTCCAACTGTAAATCCAATGGGGACGTCGGTGCTCATGTCAGACCCTCAAGGTTTAATTTTACAGTCTCAAGACTTATTTTAATATAATGGTCGATTCTGAAGAAAACATCCCGTTTTTGAAAGATGTAGACTGCGTTAATCAATTTTTTTTGGTTCTCATTAAACGGAATCATGTGTCAGATTATCTTGTATGATATCTTCTTTCCTTGTCTGTCTAGTATTATGATGTTTTGTTCAGATTGATACGGGTAAGCGGTTATCAGCATTAGTTTGCCGTAGAACTTGTTCAGGTCCACAACAGATGGACGTAGGGCACCTGACGGGTGGGAGTGTGCAACCCCTACCACAGAGAAGTCTATTGGAAGCCTGCTTAAGGGGAAACCCGAAAAGGTGCTGCCGTGGGTTGCCAGTGGTGGAATCTGAACGTCGTTGATTACTAGTTTCTTTTTGTCGCTTTTGCCTTTCAATAGAAGAATTGACTCATTAGGATGAAACATCTGGGCATAACTCAAAAGGCTGTCAACAACAGACCGTTTTACGAAGAGTGCTTTTTCCAAACCAACCGCCAACTGTTATTGTTTCTTTTTTGGTGCTTCTGCATAGGCTTCTAAATAGGTTTTTGCGAAGCCGTCTGCATATTTTTCTATTCCACCTTGGGCGTTTTTGACGCTTCTAAGGTGGTGATAAAACTCGTGAAGAATGATGTGCGGATTGCTCAGAATTTCTCGCCTTGAAACATGAATCGTCTTAGTTTTGTGAACATAACACCCAGGATTCTTTGAGAAGCCTTTGGGCATACCAACTTTGAGTTTTGGCTCCACAACGTTGTATTCTTGGCTAAGAAGCTTCAACGCTTCGTTTGTGTCGTTTGAAAGAATCAAGTAAACAATTTTTGCTCTGAAAACCGAGTTTGGATTTATCATTTTAGCCAAGACATACCTTTTGACTTCTAGCAACTATTTTTTTCTTTCTACCAAAAAGTTGCTTAACTGAAGCTGTTTTTTTATGACATAAAAAACAAGGATTAAACGGTGTAAAATCAGAAGAAATGAATAGAAAGTAGTACCCCAACCAAAATAAAACTGAGCCATCAGGGGGAGATAAAGCTAGTTTTAGATTGGGGTACCACGCTCCCCAAAGGTGAGAAAGTCAGTAATAAACGTTGCTACAAACCACGTAACGACACACAACATCAAATTAAAGAAATAACTCTGAAAAACAACTATAAGGACAAGTTTTAAACAACAAATAGCATTTACCAGACCATAATCGAAGAAAAGGCATGGTATACTGGAGTTTACTGAAAAATTCTGAATTGGCTGGCGGCCACATTTGGGTGCTAGCTGTCAGTTTCTTCTGCTAAGGACTTGAAGGAAAACGGTTTAGTGAGTTCTCCGTGCAAATCAACAAGAATGAAATTAACAGTTTCCATCAAGTCTCCCCAGCATTCTCTGTTATTTAAAAGAAACTCTTTGTATTCTGCATAATTTTTGTGCACTGAAATACTAAGTGCATCCGCGCCCATTCCTTCAGCTCTTGACGTGAATATTATTTGAGGATGGTCTTCTGCCCATTTTTTTGCCATCCCTTGAATCTCAGTTACATGGTCTAGTTTGAATTTAACAAACGAAAATGCCATGATTTCATAACCCATCTTTCCAAGATCTGGAATGGCAGAAAAATGTGAAATCAGCCCATCTTTGAGCATTTTGCTCTTTAGCCTAGACACTGTCGCCTGGGAAACCCCAAGTGTCTTTGCAAGTTGTCTGTCACTTCTGCTAGAGTCTTTCAAGTACTCTAACAAAAGCCGAAGTTTTTTATTTCGCGTTTCAGGACCACGCCCCAACCCACTTCCTCCTGAAAAACTAAGAATATGAATTATTCTGTTATTAATTTTGTGTAAAAAAGGAACCAGTAAACATATTCAAAACCAAAAACAGGAAGAATTTAAGAAAAATATGAAAAAACTAAAAAAATCACAGAAATAGAAAGGTCTGATATATCAAATTCAGTAAACTGATGCCAAAGTTAAACACGTGCTGCTGTGCGAGAAATAGTTGTTTATGAAAATTTATTGCTCATCTGAGTTTTCTGCTAGATACTCAAACGAAAAGGGTTTTCCAAGAGGTCCATTTAAATCAATAAGAATGAAACGCACGTCAGCCAAAAGATTTCCCCACACTCGTTTGGTTTCTGTGAGAAAGTCTTTGTATGCTGCATAATTCTTGTGAACTGAAAAATTTACCACGTCCACATCCATTCCTTCAGCTCGTGCATCGAAAAGTATCTCTGGCCGAGTTTTGGCCCAACTTTTAGCCATTTTTTCGATTTTGGGGAGGTTTTGCAATACAAGTTCTGTGTTAAACTTAACAATAGAAATTGCCAAAATTTCATAGCCGAGTTTGTCTAAATTTGGAATTGCAGAAAAATGTCTCACAAAACCATCTTTGATTAATTTGTGTTTCAGTCTAGACACTGTCGCTTGCGAGGTTCCCAACTCTTTTGCTATTTGTTTGTCGCTTCTGTTAGAGTCTTTTAAGTACTCTAAAAGAAGTCGGGTCAGAGTATTGTTGGATTCCTCAGGCCCTCTCCCCATGAAATAACACTTTCCTGTTAACGAGTATGAATGGACTATACATTATTAAATTTTTGTCCCAAAATAAGCTAACTAAACGCTATGATGAGACAAAATGAAAGTAATTAAGAAAAAACGATAAAAAACGAAATAAAAAATTGGTACATAAACTTTCTTCTGAAGGCTGAAATGTATATCTTGTTTTTGTTGCGTTTCAATTTTGTCAACAACAAAAACAATTTGCAATGAAACAATAACTAAAAAAGAGGCTAATTTTGGATAAAAAAATCAGAACTTATGGATTTGTTTTGGTTGCGAAAAATCCGTCTAGAACTTTGGATTAGTCTTTTTCCATTTCTTCTAGTTTTGTTGGTAGATACTCGTCAACGATGTAGGTTAAACCGTATCTGCTGAAAGCCTCTTGCTCTGCCTTTTTCTTAATCTTGAGGAAAGTCTTGATTTCTCGTTTCCACAACTCGCCAGTATATCTGGGGTCTTTTTCTAGTTCATGAAGCCGTTTAATATCCACATCTGTCAAAGGATCAGTGGGCAGCTTGTAATCAACAATGTCAGTGGCGTAGACTCCACTCCATTTTGCGTCAGGCGTTGTTAATCCTCTAAGATGGGCAGCGTTTGCTGAACCTGAAATAATGACCATGGCAATGTGCATTCCCCATGGGTCGCCATCAGTAAAGATGTACACTGGAAGCTCTAACTCGTGGTTCAAACGATTAAGAAAGTGCCTAGTTGCTCTGGGAGCCTGACCTGCAGTCAAAACAAGAAGAGCATTAAACTTTTCATGAACTCTTTCCTCAATGAACCTTGTAAACAGACCACCTTTCTCGATGGCAATAACTTTGTCGCATTTGTTTTTTGCAAACTCTGAAGAAACAACTGAAGGCCCAAGCATGACGCCATCAGGGTGAGATGTCATGTTCAACTGTTTTCCTTCATACCCTGGAACAGTGTACTCGATTGTTAAATCCCCAAACAGTGCAGAACGTTCCTCTGGGTAAACGTTAAAGTCTTCTCGGGCAAATCCTGTGGCAGTTTCCAAGTCCGTCAGGATGTTGTTGGATTCAGGCTGGTCTTTGAAGGTCATCTCGTAGGCTTGTGCAGAATAGTAAACATCCCTGAGAGTGGAAGTTTTACGGTTTCTAACAAGTTCACTCGCAAAAAAACCAGCCCACACCATCTGGGTGAAGGGTTTAATGTGGCGAATGTTCCGAGCATGACGCTTGACCATTTTTTCTCCTAAAATGTACTGGCGAACTTCAGGACTGTAATGAATGTTCTCTGTGGAGCGGCTTGGCATCTCCACCCAAGGAAACTTGCCTTTCTCCATTTGGGCATACAAGTCCCCACCAAAACCTCTCAGGTCCTTTAGGACTTTTTCACTTTTCTTTTGCGCTGAATTTTCAGTTTCCTTCTTGGTCATACTTCCTCACACTCTTAACCAGCACTTCAATGTTCGGCTCTTGTGACTTACCAGCTAAGTCTGTAGAAAACCTTGCGATTTTCGGTAAATATTTGGCAAAAACGGATAATCGTTTTTTTTCTTTTGCAACATGTTCTCGTTTCGCCAAAAACGTCTGCAAACGACGAGCCACTTCGCGAATGCCATTCAAAACTTCAGCTTTTACTTCAGGGCGGTCTGCAATAAACTCCTTACCTACCGTTTTGTAAGGAACTTTTGTACTGCAGAGATGAACAAGAATCGCTATAGGCATTCCTGAAGAAACTTTGTATCTTCTCCAGTTTATGGAACGAATTACCC
>PIXS01000296.1 GCA_003096255.1 Candidatus Bathyarchaeum sp.
AGTGCTTCCCGCGTACAGCTGGAACTGCCATCTTTTGGATAAAAATATAGTACAACTTTCTTTCCAGTGAAATCACTTAAAGACACAAAAGTTTCATCATCTGCTTGCAAAGTAAAGTCTGGTGCTTTATCTCCCTCTTTTACCAACAAAATCACCAAAATAAATTATGTTTTAGTTACAAATATAGGTGTGGTAAATGAAGATGCTAAGATTAGTTACCCAAAACGATAAGAAACTAAATTGTACATATCAGCTAAAAGACTGAATCAAATCTCAAAGAAGACGTCAACAAAAAAAGGGGCGGAAAAGAGGATAGTGCATAAACAAAAAACCGCACTTTTAGGAGTGGTTGCACCATTGATAGCGACAATTTTCATAGGTATTTCAATAGGGTTGTCGCCGTGGTTTGCATGGGAAGACAATGCATTAAGTGATTTAGGGCACTCGATTAACAGCGAAGTAGCGGCGCTGTTCAATTTCGGTTTGTTGTTAACTGGATTTTGTTTAATTATGTACTCAATAACATGTTTTAGGCAGCATGCAAAATACACAAGCTACTCTTTAATAATCGCTGGATTTGCCCTCCAACTAGTTGCCACATTCAATGAGGTTTACAAACCATTTCATTTTCTGGTTTCAGTACTATTCTTTTTGTCATTAGCTATTTCGTGTATCATCTTTGCTATAGAAAAAAGGTCTGTTTTAGCTGCTACGGCATTTGTTTTTGGTATTGTTAGTTGGATACTATATGGATTAGACATTTACAGTTCAGGTATTGCAGTTCCAGAAGCACTATCTGCACTTGCAGTTTCGTCTTGGGTTATGTTGTCAGCATTTAGAATCTATTCTGACAATGAGTTGCGTAAACAAGGAAAACTAGTTTTTTGATCAGGTTAACCGTTCAGGATGTTTTGGGTCACAGCTGTTGCCAGTAATTGGTACTCTGCTGAGTCCTATACTTGTAAGTCTACGACAAATATGACTAAGAGATTCTTCCGTTCCGTTTAGCAGGCTGCTGCCATCTGGCGTCAAAGAATACACTTTTCGTGGTCTGTCTGTGTTTAGGTTCCATTCGCTTTTGATGTAGCCCTTCTCTTCAAGTACACCAAGAAGGGGGTATATTGTACTTGGACCAAAATAGACGCCGAAGTTGCGACGAATGCTTGTTATTACCCGATATCCGTGCATTGGTTCTACACTTAAGAATTGAAGAATTATTAGGTCTAGAAGACCACGCATGAGTTTCATTTGGACTTCTCGGAGTTTTTGCCGCATTTTTTGTTTCCTCGTGTAGTTTTGCGGAACAGTTGTCCCGTTCAACTCAAATACAATATGTCCTTTTTCAGACATATCACATTATTCTTATATTACAACTACCGATATAAAGGTTCTTACGATCAAAAAACATAAAAAAGCATATCACAGCATACCAAAAAAACCCAAAACAGTCAACAACTTATAAAGAAAAACATCTAACTAAGATATTACAGCACAGGAAACAGGAAAAATTGCCAGAAGACCCAAAAAAACAAATTGTTCAACGCATAACCAGAAATTTCCTAGACATACTAGTTTTGAGACTAATCCAAACAGAGCCGATGTGGGGCTACAAAATTATCAAAAAAACTCAAAGACTCTTTGGAATAAAACTTAGACATGGCGCACTCTACCCCCTGCTTAACACCTTGGAAAAAAAGGGGTATGCAAAAAGTGAAAAAACAACAAAAGGTGGACGTGTACGAAAGAATTACCGCATTACACCAAAAGGCGTACAACTAGTCGAGGCATATTATGAGTTCTTGAAAGAGCAGCTAGAAAAACTCGACATAAAAGAGGAAGAATAAATGAAAAAAAATTCTAGCCAAGAACAGATTATGGAAGATATTCAGAAACTTTTTGAAGAAAGAGGAAAAAAAGCGTTAGAAATTGCTCAAAAAGCAGTTTTGGATGAAAAAATTGAGGCAAAACAGGTCCGTGACGCACTAAAATATTTCATGAATGAATACTGGCACGATGTTACAAGACCTGCAATACTCTCATTAGTTTGTGAATCAGTAGGCGGCGACCCAGAAAAAACAACACCCATCGGGGCATCACTGGCGCTGATAAGTGGAGGAATAGATATACACGACGACATTGTTGACGAATCCGAAAAAAAGGGAGACAAGCCAACAGTTTATGGAAAATTCGGCAAGAACATAGCGTTACTTGCCGGAGACGCACTCATGTTACAAGGCTACACAATATTATACAACGCAGTTGAGAAAGGAATTTCGGCAGAACAGGTCGCAAGAATAAGCAGCATAATTAAGAGAACTTTTTTTGAGCTTGGAGATGCAGAAGCACTTGAACTTCCGTTTCGAGGGCGTTTTGATGTTACCCCTGAAGATTACCTGCATGTAGTTAGAAAAAAAGCAGCAGATGTTGAAGCATACACCAGAATCAGCGCCATAGTCGGTGGAGGAACAGACACAGAAATTGAAGCTCTTGGCGAATATGGCAGGATTTTGGGCATGCTAGTCATATTGCGAGACGATATGATAGACATGCTTGATCCAGAAGAGACAATCCACCGAATACAAAAAGAACACCTATCGTTGGCGATTGTTTATGCTCTTCAGAATCCTCAGATGAAAGCGTTAGTCACCGACATTTTGAAACAAACAAAAGACTCAAAGACCGCAGAAAAGCTTTCATTAATAGTTGATGAAGCGGGTGGATTTTCAAAAGTTCATGATTATATGTTAGAACTGGCTAATGCAGGTAACAATAAAATAGATATAGCTAAGTATAACAAAAACTACTTAGCATCTCTCATTCAGGGGATGCTTCTCCCGAATTGGAGAAGTTATTTAACGCCAGAACACTCGAACGGGTAGTTTTTTCTGCATATTAATCACGTGTATATGTGTTGTACACACATCCATATATAAGATTTGTTCAACACATCTACAAAATCCCGAAATATTGATGTGAAATCATGTTTTACAGTTCTAAAATCTTAATTTGCAGAGTAATCACATTGAAATAAAGGCAGTGTATAGCGAATGCTCCGAAAGTTCTTAGGTGAAAATAACATCAGCAAATGCAACTTTCTAGCGATAACCATCCTATTTGTTAGCGTTTTTGGATGGTATTACATGACACAGCCAGTAATAGAAACAGTTCTAACCAACATAGAACCAACATATTCAGAAAATCTTGCAATCTGGGCTACTTTTTATTTTTCAATAATTGGAGCAAGCATACTCGGAACATTTGTATCAAAAAAAGTCAGCAGAATCAAATTTCTTTACACATGGATAGCAGTAGGAACAATCATATCACTAGCACCTGTGTTACTCACCACTGCAAGTTTTGAGCAGATTTTGATTGTTTCCTTAGTTTTAGGAGCCTCATTTGGAATCGGTGTACCTTCATTTTTTGCATATTTCACAGAATGTACAGTAGTTGAAAACCGGGGACGTATAGGCAGCATCTCATTTTTGATTGCGAATATTAGCGGTCCAGTTCTCGCAATTCTAACGGCGAACGAAACCAATTTAGTAGTAGTTACAGTGATTTTCGCCCTCGTAAGAGGAATAGGATTAACAATATTCTTCCTGAACCCCGAAAAACAAATTTCACAACAGACACCCAGAAACGTTTCATTTCTATCGGTTCTACGTGATAGGACATTTCTACTGTATTTCGTCGCATGGTCGATGTTCCCCCTTATCGATAGTTTTGAGAAGACTCTCGTAGTACCTCATCTATCAGATTTATCACTTGAGTTAGTTCAAATCATGAACGTTTTAGAACCGCTAGTAGCAACTTTGGCAATATTGATTGGCGGCATAATGTGTGATTGGATTGGCAGAAAGAAAATTGTACTTTCCGGGTTTGTTTCACTAGGCGCTGCTTATGGAGTAATCAGCTTTATCACAGATTTCGAGCCTTTGTGGTACATATACTTCGTTATCGATGCAATTGCATGGGGATTATTCGGACTCATATTTTTCATAATCATATGGGGAGACATCGCAAAAACAAACAA
>PIXS01000297.1 GCA_003096255.1 Candidatus Bathyarchaeum sp.
CACACAAATTTTTGGCAATGCTGTATGCACGTTTGTTAACACTTAGCTTAGTTTTTGGCAAACAGTTTCCCTCTTGCAGGTTTATTCTTCCAAGTATTTATCATACATACTCAGATAGGGGTTGTGTTGTTTGGAAACAAATAATTTTCCTTTACCGTTGTCTGCAAGGTCACCTGTAAACTTGTAGAATGGACCAGCAATCTTTTCGCCGTCTACTTTGGCTTTTCCTTTGACTTCTTCGATAGTAAAAGTAGGCATTACATCCTCCGAGGGACCAGCAAGCACAATTTTTCCGTTGGTCATTTGTGCACCAGCTCTGCCTGCGCAGTTGCCCTGAACAAAGATTGTTCCATTGCGCATGTGAATACCCGGAAATATGCCTACGTTTCCCAGTATCTTGATTAGCCCTTTTCTCATGAAACAACCAACTTCGTGACCTGCATTTCCGTGAATTATTACTGTTCCACCGCTCATTCCTTCTGTGCTTCCACGATAGGCTGCACCGATGTAGTCACCTGCGTTACCTTTGATTTCAATTGTTCCATCTTCCATTCTTGAACCCGCCCAAGAACCCGCGTTACCAGAGACCGTTATTGTGCCTCCACGCATTGCTTCGCCTATGTGCATTCCAACATCACCGTTAACAACAATTTTTCCGTTGGTCATTTCATAGCCGATGTTTCTCACAGTATGTACGTCACCGTTGATTGTAATAGTGAATTCTTCAGACGCTGTATTGTCATTTTTTACTGTGAACAAGTCGCCTAAGGTACGTTTCCTGTTTCCCTCATATGTTTCTAGAGCTTCGATTTCTTTGACTGATTTTTCAGCAAACATGTCAGGAGTGATGTTTTTTCCTTCTATTGGAAACTTAAACGCGCGTTTTGGAATTAATGTTATCATATTGTTAAACCTCCGCTTGAACCGCTACAGGAGCAGGCGAATGTAAGAAACCGTCACGAATAGGATAGTTTTCATATTCAACCGTCCAGTATTCCTTGAATTTCTTTTTGATGTCATCGTTCACGTTATGGGGCATTGAAGTTTTAACGTCAACCCAATAGGTTTTGCCGAAAACTGGTTTGACTATTTCGCCGTCTTTTACCACAACTTCTCCACCTTTTATGGTGTAAGCAGCACGCGTGAACGCTTTAGCAGCACTAACAAACTTCTTAGCGGGGTCCTGTGTTTCAGGGTTTATGTTATACACAGCAACGTCGGCATCAGCACCAACACCTAAGTGTCCTTTATCCGCTAAACCAAGAGCCTTAGCTTGACCAGCACGAGTAACAATTGCTAACTCGTAAAGGCTTAATTCTCTATCAATAGAAGGTAACAAACTTCTTGCCTTTGCACGTTTGTGAATTTTGTTTAGCATTTTTTCTCTTGCAGCGCTACTGATGAGCCACGCCATAACCTTGGGATAAGCCGTAAACGGACCGCCATTTGGATGGTCAGTTGTCATCAAAATCTTCCATGGTTCTTTAATTAACAAGGAAATCTCTAACCCAATAGACCACTGCGTAGCATGAACAGAATTTGTTCGCTTGTAACTAAAAGGCACAATTCCTCCGCTTGTTTCGGTTTCAACGTCGTGGTTAACCCACTTGTTTCCAGTTAAGTGATAAAGACCAAACTGGAATGGACCGTCAGCAGTCATCGTAGTGGTATTAGAAAACACTACTTGTCCCACGTCAAGAGTCACATGGTTTCGTTTATTGATGTAATTTGAGATTTCTTCTGCTCCAGAACAGAAACTGGACCAATCATCACCTTTGAAAGAACAGAACTGAATGTGAGTTATGTGCATTATCGGTTTGTCGTCTTTTGCTAAGTCTTCAACACATTTCATTGTGTCCAAAGCAGTCTGGTAGTTACCGGGCTGTCCGAGATTGTTAGTGTGAAGGTGAATAGTGTGAGGCAAATTAAGCATAGTATTAACTTTAACTAATCCGCGGATAATCTCCCGAGGAGTTATACCAAAGTTTGGCACCTGTTCATCAAGACCATGAACGTTTCGCCCAAAACCCCAAGCCTCTAAACCTCCAGGGTTAACAACTTTTATGGCGTATCCACGTGCTGCTTTCAACATCCATGCAATGTGAGCCGCATTTTCTTCAAGCAAACCGTCACGTATATGCTCAAGACTAATCCACCAATCACCAAGTAGTGGATATGTTCCTTTATCGATCATTGGAGTATCTGAAAGTTCTTCATGAGTGTGACGAGCTTGCAGAGGTGGTGTTGAAGGATTCATGACTGTTGTATACCCCATTTTGGAGTAACGGTAACCAGTTGTGAATGTTGAAGGAATGGAATAACCTACACCAGAGCGCGTCAAAGCGGTTTTTACTTCAACGTCTTTAAAGTGGTCTTCAGGTCTTAGGAGTCTGCCCGTGTCAACTTCGCCGCCAGCAATGTGGCTGTGTATGTCAACGCCTCCCGGAAAGACAATTTTTCCAGAAGCATCAACAACTTTGGCGCTGTCTTTGACTGATTCTACAATTTTTCCGTCTCTAATACAGATGTCCATTTTTTCGCCGTTTATCTCGTTTATGGGGTCGTAAACAAAACCGTTTTTGATTATTAGTTCACTCATTGGTTGTCACCCTTCTGTTTGATTTCACGAACTTTTTCAAGTATTCTACTAAGAATTTCCTTGTCTGAAATGAACCCTTCTGGAGGTTCTACGACCTTCTTCAAAGGTAGCGGAACATGGTCCATACGATACGCAGTTCCTTCAGCTTCTATTCCAACAAAAGCAGGAGGTATAATAACATCCGCCATTAACGTTGTTGGAGTAACTTCTGGATCAATAGAAATCAAAGGAATCTTAGCTATATTTTTTGATGAAGCCTTAGGAAAGTGAGCAACTGGATCAGAAGCAATAACAAGCATCGCATCTGCTTCTTGCCGTTGCAAAATATCATTGGCTGTGGTTTCTCCTGGATTGTACCGTGGGTAACCATTTGAAAGGTCTACACCAAAGGGGTATCCAGTTTGCCATGTGGTTACAATGTTTGCGCCTGTTACGTTGTAGTGTCCTCTCATTGGCATGATGAGAAACTTTGTTCGGTTGTTCAAGTCACGAGTCAGGTTGATTGCTGCATCAATGTTTCGGTGTTTTCCTTTGCTCATTGTTAAACC
>PIXS01000298.1 GCA_003096255.1 Candidatus Bathyarchaeum sp.
ATCGTTTACTGGACGTTCGGGGACTTGAGCCGCATAACATGGGACAACCTGATTCTGATTGCGGTGGTGTCTTTGCCTGTGCTTGTATACTTCATGTATAACCGCTGGAACTACAACGCCATCAACGCTGGAATAGATGCTGCAAAAAGTTTGGGCGTAAACGTGAACAGACACGTTCTTGTGGGAATGGTTCTTTCTTCGCTTGTTGCTGCTTTGATTGTTTCGTTGATGGGTGTTATCGGTTTTGTGGGATTGTTGGCTCCACATATGGTTAGGCGGGTGGTTGGGTCTGATCACCGTTTTGTTATTCCAGCCTCTGCTTTGGTTGGGGCATTAATTTTGGTGGTGTCTGACACTTTGGCGCGCACAGTGATTTCTCCGTTGATTCTTCCTGTGGGTGTTATAACTTCGTTCATGGGCGGTCCTTTGTTTCTTGCCATACTTATTCGGGGGTACAGAAAATGAAGTTGAAAGTCAGAGACGTCGAATTCTCATACAGCAACGGCAATGTTGTGCTAGAAGACATTCAGATGGCTGTTAATGCAAACGAGGTTCTAACAATTTTGGGACCTAATGGCGTAGGAAAAACAACCTTGCTCAAGTGCATCAATGGTCTATTGAAAGCCCGTAACGGAACAATCATGGTGGATGGCGAAGAACTGCGCGAAATGAGCCGCGTTGAAGTGGCAAAACGGATAGGTTATGTTCCTCAGCGGGCTGAGGTTTCGCAGATTACTGTTTTTGATTCTGTGCTGCTTGGAAGAAAGCCGCATATTACTTGGGATGTTTCAAAAAAGGACATCAAAATCGCCAAAGACGTTATTGGTCGTCTTGGTTTAAGCAAGCTTTCATTGAAGTATATTGGTGAAATAAGTGGTGGAGAACTGCAGAAAGTTCAGCTTGCCCGAGCGTTAGTGCAAGAACCGAAAGTATTGTTGCTAGATGAGCCAACAAGCAACCTCGATTTATGCAATCAACATCAGATAATGTCTACTCTTGTTGATGTGGTGAAACAAAACGATTTAACTGCAGTCATGACTCTTCACGACATTAATCTTGCGTTGCGTTACTCTGACAAATTTATCATGCTAAAAGAAGGAACAATTTTTGCTGCAGGAGACCACGACGTTATCACTCCAGAGAACATAGAAGCAGTTTATGATTTACCTGTTAATGTAGCAAATTTCATGGGCAGACCAATAATAATACCCCTCTGATTTGAGGCTCTTTTGTCTGAATGTTAATGAGGTAACTTTAAATCTTCCCAGAGGAAATTCAATTAAGTTTAATAGCCCCTTTTAGGTCATTACTGAACTGAAACTGGAGGAACAACATTTGAGTGACCAAGCCCAAGGACGATATTACATGCCCGGAGCAACCACAATAGGCGTAGTTTTTGACGGCGGAGTAATCTTAGCCTCAGAAAAACGAGTCACATACGGCTCCATGATAATGAGCAAAACCGGAAAAAAGGTTTTCAAAATCTCTGACCAAGTCGGCGCAGCATGTGCAGGCTTAGTTTCTGACATGCAAATTCTGGTGCGGGAAATAGAAGCACAAGCAAAACTGTTCACGTACGAAACAGGTAGACTTATGCCCGCCAAGGCAGCAGCCAAACTAATGTCAAATGTTTTGTTCAACAGGCGCATGATTCCATTAATCACCCAAACAATAGTCGGCGGAATGGACGGCGACACAGCTGCAATTTATGTTCTTGATGTTTTGGGTTCACTTTTACCTGACGACTACGCTGCAGTAGGCTCAGGCGCCCAGATGGCAACAGGTGTTCTTGAGCAGGGATACAAAGATAAAATGTGCCTAGAAGATGCAAAAGCTTTGGTGCTAAAAGCCATAAAGTCTGCTGTTCGTCGAGACGTAATGAGCGGCGACGGCGTGGACATTCTTATTGTTACAAAAGATGGCGTCAAGGAAGAAAGCACAAACTTCTAAGTTTGACTAAGCCTTTTTTTCTTTTATTTGGCATTTTTGTTCAGAAACTTTAATACCGTTAGGACTGACTTTTCCAGTAGGTCAAGGGGCAAACACCGTGACGTTCCAGTTGACACCAAAAGAAGGAAAATTTCTAGTAAATCTGGCAAGACAAACAGTAACAGAGTACCTCAAACACGGGATAATGTTGGAGGTTTCTGAAGACTTTTCGTCCAAACTTATGGAGCCGTGCGGTGTTTTTGTTACATTAAACAAAATCCACAACGGAACGAAAATGCTGCGAGGCTGTATTGGCTTGCCCTACCCCACAACACCCCTAGTAAAGGCAGTGATAGACGCTGCAGTCAGCGCAGCAACACAGGACCCCCGTTTCCCACCAGTCACCCTTGATGAGCTTGACCAGATAGTTTTTGAAGTCAGCGTTTTAACTCCTCCAGAACTAGTCACAGTTGAGAAGCCAACCGATTATCTGTCAAAAATACAGGTTGGACGTGACGGATTAATACTCGAAAAAGGCTACAACAAAGGATTACTGTTGCCTCAGGTGCCCGTTGAACAAAAATGGGCCACTGAAGAGTTTTTGTCTCAAACTGCCATGAAAGCAGGCTTACCGCCAGACTCTTGGCTCCTAAAAGACACCAAAATATACAGGTTCCAAGCCATAATCTTTGAAGAAAAAACACCAAAAGGCGAAATAGAGCCTAAAAAAATCTAAAGGAAACCTGATTATGCGTGTTCTTTTCACTCCTTCTGGCACGGGTTTGGGGCATGTTGGTCGCTGTATTCCCATAGCCAAAAAGCTTGAAAAGAACGGAGCCCAGATTCTGTTTTCTACATATCGTGAAGGCCTCGAGTACGTTCAGCAGGAAGGCTTCCAAGCTGTAGAAGCTCCAGACATTGGAGTTCAAGTTAAACCTGACGGAAGCATAGACTTTAGGCTAACAACAGTTGATCCCGGACCATTTTTGACCGGTTACACAATCATGAAGCAGGTAGACGCTGAAATAGATTTCATGCAAGCCTTCAAACCCGACATTGTGGTTTCAGATTCACGCGCATCATCTCTTGTAGCCGCAAAACTGCTGGACATCCCCAGAGTATGCATCCTAAACCAGTTTCAAGTCTTTATTCCCAGACGAAACAGGTTCCTAAAACTTGCCCGAATAGCAGACGCCACCACCCTAACTCTTGTCGGAAAAGTCTGGGCAGACGTAAACCATGTCCTGATACCCGACTTTCCTGCACCCTACACCCTTTCAACCCGAAACCTGCACATACCAAAAGCTTACCACAAAAAAACGCGCCTCATAGGACCAATCATTTCCGTCAGCAGTGACGATTTGCCCGAAAAAATGGTGCTTAGAAAAAAGCTCGGATTGTCAGAAACTAAACCTGTGATTTTTGCGCCAATCAGCGGACCCGCAAAAGAGCGCGCCTACTTCACGGGTATTATTAGGCAGATTTTGGGCAAGTTTCCAAACGATTACCAGATAGTTATGTCTCTAGGTTACCCGACAGCCTCGACAGAGCCAGTCAATGGCGAGAACCTGATTATTCACGGCTGGATTCCGAACCGTTTCGAGTACCTCAAAGCCTGTGACCTTGTAATCTCCCGTGGCGGTCACGGAACCCTATCCCAGTCAATTTGTTACGGCAAACCAACAATTCTTGTTCCTACTCCAAGCCACACCGAACAATA
>PIXS01000299.1 GCA_003096255.1 Candidatus Bathyarchaeum sp.
GTACAACAAAGTTCCAACCCGAAGTAATAAGCCGTAGGTTTAAACCTCGAAAATTGCCAGCAGTAACTTTGTTAACAACAGTACGTGGTGTTGTTACCAGACTTTTCGAAGAGTGCGGGGAAACCTTATACAGCAACTTCTATACAGGTCTTGGAAACCCGTATCTAACATCTAAACAACGTAGCACAATTGAAGCAGATATTGATGATGCCACGCCAGCTTTTGAAGAAAGCATTGAAACAACTCACTTCATTTTGAAATGGACAAACAGTAGCACACATGCACCAGATAACATTGCAGACTCGACAATAATAGAAGACACAGGCGACTACCTAGAAACAGCATGGACCAAATACAATACCGTTTTCGGGAAAGCTCCCTACGTTCCATCTGGAAGCACCAAAATTGAAGTGAATTTCCTTGACATCGCAGCTATAGGAGTTGCCTCACCACCTGATGGTCCCATCCAGTTTGATTCCCAGCACTGGGTGAACACACCAGGGCTTCGTCAACCCACTTCAGCCCATGAATTATTCCACAAGCTTCAGTATGCTTTTGGTTACAGGACGACACACACACCTAGCGGTGACTACAAGTGGTTCTCTGAAGGAACCGCCTCATGGTCAGAAGTCTTCGTTTGGAAAAGGGTAAGCGGCGATTACAAAATTAAAGGGCTTTTTGAAAATCCAGATTTGAATCTATATAGCGCAAGTTACAGAGCCTTGCCTTTTTGGATCTTTTTCGAGACACGTCAACAGGACAGCCCGACTGACAATCCACTCATTTCCTTTTTCCAAAAATATGAAAGCACTGGCGATGAGAGAGCAAGTGCTGCCGAAGTTATTGATGAAGATTGGCCAGCCAATAATGTTTACGGGCAACTTGATCATTTCTTTGCGCTGTTTGCACGAGACAGACGACTCGGGCATTGGCGTCAAACACCAACAGGGGGACACCCTTATGCAACAATTTTAGATGAGGATGGAAACAATATAGTTCCTGCACTGCTAGTTACAGAGATTTCGTTGGGATCAGGAGACAGCTATTCCAATGGAGGGTCAGTCTCACAGCTGGGGTCAGACTATTACCGTTTCAACTTTGAAAACAATGCCCAAGGTAAAATGTTGACAGTCTCAGTAACAGGTGTTCCTGGTGGCGACTACTCATATTACCTAATTTGGGAGAAGAACGGAGTCTGGAAGAAAGCCTCTTTTCCCTTTGGAAGCACAGGCAGCTACAGTTACACAGAAACTCTAGATTTAGCTACAGCCAACGGGTTTATGATAATAATTTCAGGCAGGGGCACAGGCGGTGCTTACACAATTAACACATCAGTTGGATAAAACATAAGAAAAAGGTCATGTAACAAAACAATTCAACAATTACATGAAAAAACCTTTTTCCCTCTTTTTCTGGGTTTCAGACTAAAATTTATCATAACCAACTTTTGAGTACTGAACATCAATGACGTCTGATACGTCGTTTTTTGCGCAAGTTTTCGTTGGCTATTTTGTTGATTTGACACTTTCTGCAGTCGTCTTGGCAGTTTTCGCAAAAAATTTCTGCGCGCTCACCGATTTTTGGGTCTTTTCCGCTGGTGCCAAAAGAGATTAGGCTTCCACAGTGTTTGCAGTAAAGAGCATTTAATTGCATGCTATTGGATTTCGGTCTGAATGGGCTAAGTTTTCCGCAGTTGATGCATTTCGCAAAAACAATTTTTTTGCATTTTTCCCCATGAACAACATCTACCACTGCTTCAAATATGTTGTAAACATAGCCATCACCAGACTCGAAATCCAAAGCAGGCTTCCCTCTCCTTGAATAAAACCAGAACAGCGGCAGGAAATTTAAGCAGAATTTCGAGAATTGATATGTTTCATATTCTGTAAGGACTATGCCACCAGTTTTTGCCAGAGCTAATGGTCAGCTACGGGGCCTTTTTCACTAGCTGGTAAAGTTGACCCGAACAAAAGGAGATTGTCCTAAAGAAGTCTATGAAGGGATAAGTGAAGATTCGTATGAATTTTTTGTTATGAACTGCACGGTATATGTAAACTGACGCAACTATCATCAGGGGCAACCCAGTGAATCCAAACAGCAACCATGAAACAGCAGCTGAAGTTGACGTGAAGAAGAGAAACAGCAGTGAACCAACAATTATCAACCAGCTGATAAAACCGATTACGCCCAGAAAGGACCACTTCGAGACTGAGTCAGCTAACTTGTTTCTTTTCAGTACAAGGCCACTGCCTTTTCCGTATTGGAAGTTCTGTTTCATAAAGTCTCCAAGGGTTGACCTGTGCTTGTGCCAAACTGTAACTTCAGGGTCCAGAACCATCTTGTAACCTGCTTTACAAACGCGGTCAGCGAACTCAACCTCGTCAAATCCAAATTTGATGTTTTCGTCAAAGTAGCCTACTTGTTCTGCTACTTTTCTTCTGAAGGCCATGTTGCACCCTGCAGGATGCTTAAAGAAGGGCTTTACTTGTTCTAGTTCTTCGCGTTTCGTGAAAAAAGGCATCAGCCTTACAATGCTGTTGTCGGCGTACTGGGAAACAAAATCGGTGGTTAGAGCTTTGGCGCTTCCGCCTACGCAGCTTACTTTGGGGTCTTTGAAGTTTTCAACAATTTTTGTTACCCAATCATTGGGAACAATGCAGTCAGAGTCGGTAAATGCAATGATTTCCCCGTTGCTACACTTGATTCCAACATTTCGTGCAAGGTTCAGTCCGTCCCTGTTTTCAACAACCAGTTTAACGGGGTATTTTTTTACTATTTCACGGGTTTTGTCTTCAGAGTTGCCATCGACGACAATTACTTCTACTTTGTTCCTATCGTAGTCCAGCTTTTGAAGAGACTCCAGCAACGGCTGAATAGTCTGCTCTCCATTACGAACAGGAACAATAACAGTAACTAACGGGGATTCTTTGTAGTTGTCCATCAAAACCGCTTCGCTTCTAATTTCGAATTCACAGAAAACCATTTATTTTTTGTGCCAAAAAAAGCTTAAGTTAACCTAACTAATTCTATGAGCCAAGAAAA
>PIXS01000300.1 GCA_003096255.1 Candidatus Bathyarchaeum sp.
TAACTATAAGGGGTTAGCGCAGTCCAAAGAAGAACTTGAAAGAACTGGAAAAGAGGGCAGCTCACTTCTTTGTGTTGAATGTGGGGCATGCATTCCAAAGTGCCCTCAATCGATTAACATTCCTGAAGAACTAAAAAAAGTAGATGCAGTAATATCTAAACAAAAGATAACTGTAAAAGAAATTTTTCAGGTAATGATCTACGCTGTCAAGAATTGGCGGCTTGTTCTTGCTCGTGTAATTCGGCGCGGTTCCCGCTGAGCCACTGTGACACTGTAACATGTGCTATGGTTTCTATTACTCGTCGTCTCCTCCAACGAACTGCATGGATTGTCCACAGCAAACAAGAACTCCGCTGCCAGGCGAGATAACCTTCACAATGTTGCCGCAGATTTTGCATGCGTAAACGTCTCCTTTTTCTGTCATTCCTTCACCTCCCTTCCACTTGCAAGCCTTGTATTCTGTTTAAAGTTCTGTTGAAGGAAACTCTATTCGTCGCAAATATTTCTTTGCATATTCTGGTTCATGCGCAAGCTCCTGACTTCTTAGAAGCTGCTTTTCAAGTCTGTCTAATGCTGTGCGAAATGTTGCCTCAACCCCGTAGCCTTCGCTGGAGCTGAAAAATGAGCCTCTTCTTGTCCTAAACTGGAGCCGACAGTGAAGCAGCTGCTGCCCCTTGAAGTTTGTTCCATGAGTTTTCATGTACACGAAAAGTGCGCCCTCCTCCAACGTCTTCTGGTATTTGCTTGCAAACGATTCAAAATCCCCCATAATAAAGCCGCGTTGAACCGCATCTATTCCTACGCCCTTAACTGAAAACTGGACGCTGATCTTCTGTTTTGGCAGCTCCATTTCAGCTAGCGGCTCAAGAATGTCTCGTTTTGTCAGAATTCCTGCAGGTCTTCCTTTACTGATGACAATCAACGAGGTGATGTCAAACTCCCGCATTTTTTCTACTGCGTCTTTCAGCGTGGTTTCTGGCAAAACCGTGATGACCGGCTCCGTCATGATGCCCTTCGCTGAAATGCTTAGAACTGGAACTTTCTCTCCGGCTATCTCGCCTACTGTTTGGCGTTGTCTTGGCTGAAAGATGCCTGTGATGATGTCATTGATGCTTACAATGCCCACAAGGCTGCCGTCTCTAACAATGGGCACGTGAGAGATGCCGTGCTCCCTGAATAGGCTTAGAACTGCCCCCACTGACTCGTCTTCTTCGACAAGGAACGGCTTCTTGGTCATCACATCTTCAACTTTGGTGCTGCCCCACTTTCCAATAACTGCCCCCTGAATGACCGCATCATCAGAGACGATTCCAGCCAGTTTTTCTCCGCTGAAAACCGGAAGCAGGCTAATTCCGCTAGTTATCATTAGTCTCGCTACTTCACCAAGAGAATCCTCTGGCGTTACTGTGGGTGCTGAACGCATCAGGCTCTCCACTTTAGTTGTGGCTGGGTCATACCGTGAACTGACTATCCATCTGTGCGCGATTACGCCCGCATATTTTCCTTTGCTGTTTAAAACAACCAAAACCTGTGTTGATGCTTCTTTAAAGATTGAGAGACATGCAGAAAGAGTGTCGTCTTTGCTGATGCTCTTAAACTTGGTTGAAAACACGTCTTTCACTATATTTGAAACCATATCTACTTCTCCAAATAGCCCATTTCTACAAAAAGTGCTTCTAACATACAATATTACCCAATGCACAGTCTTTAACGTTTTGCCTGCAATACACAGCCTCAGCCTAAGCCTTGTTTGGCTACTTTATTGCCCCCAATATGAGCGCCAGAAGAGCCGTCCGCGTGACTATGCCATTCCATACCTGCTGGAAGTACCTCGCGTGAGGCGTATTATCCACTTCATGGTCTATCTCATCCACCCTCGGCAAAGGATGCATAATAATCATGTCTTCCTTTGCATCTTTTAGTGTGTCAAGCCCTATCTTGTATGTTCCCCTGACCTTTGCGTATTCGGCTGGGTCCGGGAATCTTTCTTCCTGAATCCGCGTTACATAGAGTACATCCGTTTCAGGCAAAAATTCTCCAACACCTGTTCCCTCTTTTATTCTGATTCTCTTTTTTATGGCGTCAGTAACTTCCCTGCGCATGCGGAGAAGCATCGGCGACACCAGAAACAGGTTCACATTGTATAATGACAGTGCGTACGCCAATGAGTGAACTGTGCGCCCATAACGTAGGTCTCCCAACAACGTGATGTAAAGCCCGTCAATCGTTCCTTTCTCTTTCAGTATGGTGTATAGGTCCAGCAGCGCCTGAGTAGGATGCTCCTCAGCTCCGGAGCCAGCGTTTATCACGGGCACATTAGAAAACTCGGCTGCCAGTCTCGCTGCTCCCTCCAGCGGATGCCGAAGCACAAGGACGTCAGCGTAGTTTTCGACTACCCTGATTGTGTCCGCCAAGTTTTCGCCTTTCTTGATTGCAGCCACTTTGGGTTCTGCGAAGCCTATGGCTGTTCCTCCGAGCTTGTTCATTGCGGCTTCGAAGCTTAGGCGGGTTCTTGTGCTGGGTTCAAAAAATAGTGTTGCCAAGATTTTGCCGTGGAGCATTTCTGAGCCGCTTCTGGCTATGGGCTCCATTGCTGCGGCGGTTTTCAGGATGTAATCGATTTCTTCTCTGCTGAAGTCTTTGATTGATACTATATCGCGTTCCTTAAACTGCAAGCCGTACACCAGACACACTTTAGCAACTCGCAAATAAATGCTTAATCTATTCTATTGTTGATTCAACGGTCATGTTTAGGACAATCTCTGCTATGTCCATAGAATACTCGGCTATTCTTCTCACGCTCTCAATCACTAGTCGAATGTTAGACGCTTCCTCTATGTCCGTCTCTTTTGACGAAAGCAGCGCCTTCTTCTCCATAGCAACTATCGTATTCGCTTTTGCAATAACACTTTCTGCCAAACTATAATCGCGCCTAAACAACGATTCTATCGCAGTTTCAAAAGCGGAAATCGACACATTATCCATTTCTTGAATTGTTTGAAGAAACTCTTCATCTAACTGTTTTTTGAGCTGCTG
Source organism: Candidatus Bathyarchaeum sp. (assembly GCA_003096255.1). The sequence continues at coordinate 3,037 of PIXS01000300.1, forward strand.
CACATTTCTTGCTATGTTTGTAGCGTGGTCTGCTGTTCTTTCCACCATCTTGGTTACGAGCCTATATCCAAGGCAATCCTTTGGCTTTTGCAGCCCTATCTCCGTTATTATCCGGGGGTTCTGAATCGCTATCTTCAGTTGCCGTATTATGTAAAGATGGAATCTGTTAACCTCATAGTCGGTGGCTCTAACATCGCCTGCCAGTTGATAATCAATGTTTTTGAGGGCATTCATGGCATCCTTGTGCATAGACGCTGTTATGATTGTCATCCGCCGCAAAGCAGATGGAACAGACAACTCAGGGTAACTTAACAAAACCTGCAAAGTCAAGCCAGTGGATGTGTCAATCACTATCTCTGTTCCAACAAGCATGTTTCTGGCAAAAGTTTTGATCGCATTTCTTTGTGTTGACAAAATCTCTTTCTGGTCTTTTGCTCTTATGTGAATTATGTTGTAGCCCTGCAAATACACGGCAACCGTTTTTCTTATCAGCGCCTCAGAGCTGTCATGTTGAGAAACCTTAATCAGCGCTTCTTCTATCTTTTCCTGTTTTCCCATTCCTGGAGGCAAAATAGCCAATGACCCATTTTCTTCCTGTCTGACAAGTAATGCACTGCCTTTTTCAAGCCCATTCTGGGTGACCCATTTTTTTGGCAAGGAAAGTACGTAGGTGGAGCCTCCTGTTATTTGGAGTTTCCTTGTTTCTTCATTTTGGGTGTGTTGAGAATGACTCAATACCTCAACCTTCATAGATGGAAAGTGTTTTGTGTACATGTATTTTTCCTATATAGTTTATATATATTATGTAAGAAACCTATATACTTTCTGGA
>PIXS01000301.1 GCA_003096255.1 Candidatus Bathyarchaeum sp.
ACATTACTTTGGGAGCCTGAAATTAGGCACTAAACTCAATGTTTGTATTGTTTAGTTAAGTTTAGAGAGAACGTTGTTTTTTGTATAAGTAGATCACTGCATTTGACAGAACTATCACTGCTGCTGTGAGGGCTGCTATTATGCCAATGAGCCATTCTTGAGGTAATTGTTGCTGAGTTTCAGGGGGTAGTTGTATTGTTGGGGTAGAGTCCTGTGAGGCAATAGACGATGTTGAACTGGCGTTCGAATCATTGGACACCTGCAGGAGTGATTCAGAGTTCTGTAAATTAATAGAAGCTGGCAAAGTAGCATTTGGTGACGCATTGGGCATAGCTGCAGAATTGCGGGAGTCCAAAATTGGGTTAAAGGTTACAGATCCAACATTGAAATTATTTCTGTGGTCAAATATTGATTGGATGATTACTGATGTGTCGGCTGTTCCCCACCAGTTATTCGCAGCATCAACATTGGGTGCTGTTGTCCCGTAGACGCCTTCTTCTCCCAAGTAGATGTTATACTGGCTGTTTTGCTCAAAATTGTTACCTTCAAGGGTTACTGAACTAGAACCATTGCAATCGTAAATGTTCACACCAACTTTGTTGTTAGCGATGGTGTTGCTTCTAATAATGGGATTGGAATCGCCACAAATTGTGAAACCAACTGCCTTCAACGGCCAATGCTCCGTATTATGGTTGCTGACGAAATTCCTTTCAAACAAAGGACTTCCTGAAGTGATAACAACTGCTGAAAAGCGGAACTGACCACTGAAATAGTTGTCAGATATTACTGCAGTGTTTTCACCTTCCAAGTAAATCAAAACTTCGGCAGAAGCATCATCATTGATTGTGTTATTGGACACTACAGCAGAACCGCCATTAATTGATATGAAGGGGTCATAAACTTCGAGACTCTCAAAGGAATTGCTGTGAATTAGTGGTGATCCTTCAACAAGGGTAAATTTTGCAGAAGAAAAGATGTTGTTTTGAACTTCAGGTGACCCATCTGTAATGACGAAGGTTGCAGAAGAAAAGGTATTGTTTCTAATCGCTGGTGAGCACCCTGAGATGCTGATTTTGAAATGGCGGCTGAACGTCGTATTCTCAATTTTTGAACTTGAGCTTGTTTTTGAAAAAATGATTGTTGTACTATCAGTAAAAAAGGTACTTCCATGGGCTACAAGATTACCATCAACATGCAAATCATGACTTATTGTTATCGTAGTTGGTCTGCCAACCCAGTCTGTAGATCCTTTGGTTTGTGAAAATCTCACAATAACATCTGGCTCAATAGTAAGGGTTACACCATGCATTATCGTCAAATCATCAATAAGCTGATAGGGACTGTTTTCCTTTGTCCATGTGGTGTTTGAGGAGATTGTACCACTGATTTCTGTAGCTTGCACAACTGCAGAATTTCCGATGACACATAGAAATAGTCCGCTAACAAATGTCAACGTAAACAACATACTCGAATATGATGTATTCATCTTATTCGCTCCAATTGACAAATATTACTGAAATATGTTAACCAGAAAAGATTTTTTGTCAACAAAAATTGACTAAATCACAGATTCGTGGTCAAAATTTCTTGACTTACAAGTTGTTTACTGTGTTTTTCAGTCAATTGCTTTGCGGTTTACATATTTTTCGTTGAAGAGCAAAGCTAGAGCAGGAATTCCTCCGGATACAGTGAAAAATATGGTGAAAGTTTGATGGGGAAAAGGAATGAAAGAAACGATGGTGCTTGCAACCAGATAAAGACCAATCAGAACGATTATGCAGTATGCTACGAAGTTGGTGATTGTTATGTTGCCTTTATCGCCTTCCATGGGCTCCCCCCAGTAAGTATATGGTGTCTTACTAAAAAAGATTACTTATGATGGTCAAGAGCACAAAATCAGGGAGGTAAACCCAAAAAACATGTTCTGTGCCCTCAATTTAAATCTGGGAATTATGATAATTAGCGGATAGGAGACGTAGAGATGTTTAACAGAGTCATAGTTGCGGTTGTTGGAAGCAGTGAATCAGGAAAAACCACAGCTGTAGAAGCGCTGATTAAAGGATTAACCAAAAGCGGTTATACTGTCGCGTCTGCAAAACGTATTCCTGAACCTGAATTCACAATAGACACAGAAGGAAAGGACACATGGAGACACGCAAAAGCTGGAGCCAGCACAGTTCTAAGTGTCGCCCCAAATGAACTGACCACCATCAAAAAAGTCGACACCACAAACTACAGTCTAGAACAGGTTATTGCAGAAATCCCAGAAGAAGTGGACATAATCATCACGGAGGGCTTCAAAAGCTTAGTTGGACCCAACGCAAGTGTGCCCAAACTTGTGGCAGCCAAAACAGTTAACGAAATATCAGCGGCCATTGAACGTTACAAAAACATCTTATCTTTTGTTACTTCAGTTCCAAGCGGAAAAGTGGAAACCGAAATCCCATTAATAGATGCTCTAGAAGAGCCGGATAGGCTTGTTGAGTTGGTGAACAGCAAAGTTGAGGTTTTGGTGGAACGAAAACGGAAGCGGGGCGAAAAAATTACAATACAGGTAGATGGAAATTTCTTGCCCTTAGGCGACTTTGTTCAGGACATAATTAGAAATGCGGTTCTTGGCATGGTCTCCAGTTTGAAGGGAGTAGAAATAAAAGGGGAAGAGAAGGTTTCGGTAGTTATCAAGCGGTTGTCAAGAGACTAGCAAACTTTGGTGGCTTTCTGGGGTTCAGAAAGGAAGTGCTGAGAAGAGAGAAAGGAGATTTTCTGCTTTTGTCAGAAGAATCGGCACCTCTCTGAACCTTTCCAAGACCACCATGTTTCAAGTTTGTTAGCTCCTTTTTGTTTTAGAGTGCTTTGAAGGCATCAGACCATTCTTTGTAGGTTGATAGTATCCGTGGAGATACGCTTGGCTTTCTATCCTCTAAAATGCCTTTGAAGTCGTCCAGTGATAGGGGTCTAGGCTTAGCGCGCTTGTCACTTGCTTTACCAGAATCAAAGAGTTCTCCGATTACCCGCAGGTGGGCTGACTGGCAAATGTCCCGTATGTCGCTTCCAGAGAAACCTGCAGCCATACGGGCAAACTCGTCCAGATCCACTTTCGTTGACAGGTTCAGGTGTGCAGTGTAAAGTTTAAGCATGTTTAGTCGGGCTGCGTAGTCAGGTAGGGGAACCATGATTCGCTTCTGGAATCTACGTATGAATGGCCAGTCCAGAGCCCAGGGTTTGTTAGTTGCTCCGATCACATAAGCATGAATATTCTTGCCCTTATCCATAACTCCGTCCATTTCTTTGAGAAACTGGTTGCGAACGCGGGTTTCGCCACCAACCTCATTTGAGTGCATACCAATCAGAGAATCCAACTCGTCGATGAACAG
>PIXS01000302.1 GCA_003096255.1 Candidatus Bathyarchaeum sp.
AAAAAACTTGAAAACGCTAAAGTTGCTTATGAGTTTGTTTATGACATCCCATACGGGAATAGAAAACATGTTATGGGGCTTTCTAAACTTGTTCCAAAAATTATTAGCAAATGTAGGAACAAAATTCAATATTTAACATTTACAAAGATGCGTATCTACCCGCACACTCGCTTGTATGATATTGCATTGAGGCAACACAAAATCACTGAGCAAACTAATTTGCTTAACATTGTCCACTTTGAGTCAAGTTCAAAAAATCCTTGGAACCTTGTGCCTTTCTTGTTGAAAGGTTCATACATGGCATTTGACAACTTATACAAAAGGTTCTCTTAGAGACGTAATACTACAAATTTTTGATTATTGTTAAGGATGAAAATTTACTTAAATTACTTCTCAGCATACTCAATTTCTAACTGTGCAACATTTGTTAAAAATCGTGCAAACCTTATGACTAACTTAATATGGACAACCAAAAATTGAATGAGATGAATTAGTGATGGCAAACAAAGTATTTCCTTTCATTACCAAAACTGTCAACCCACTTGGTGGTCAATGTCCACATCGTTGTAGCTATTGCTGGAGACATCAACTTGTAAACCGTTTCCCAGTCCTCGCTGAACGATACCTTGGCAGTTGTTGGCTTGATGAATCGCGATTAAAACCATTGAACAATCCAGACGATTTTGTCTTTTTATGTGACATGACCGATTTAATGGCTATTACAGTACCTGACAGAATCATAGAGAGAGTCTTGGATTTTGTTCGTGATAGTAAAGCAAAATTCCTCATTCAAACAAAAAACCCGCAAAGATTCTTTGATTTCCTAGATTATATGCCAAACAATGTTGTGTTGTCCTCATCCATAGAGTCAAATCGCAATTATCCTTCCCTTGGAAAAGCCCCATCTCAGAAAGAACGTTTGGAAACGATGACTAACCTCAGGCATGCTACTGATTTACCCTTGTTTATCGCCATTGAACCAATTTTGGATTTTGATTTAAAATCTTTTGTGGATCATGTTCGTCGTGTTGCCCCCTCATCTGTAGTGGTGGGCTATGACAATTACAACCACAAGATGGCAGAGCCCTCCCTTGCAAAGACCTTAAAGTTCATTGAGCAATTAGAGACATTCACTTATGTTCACAAGAAAACCCTCCGAAATGCATTGCGTAAACCTGAGTTTGAAAATGAATCTCTTCCTGTCCAAGAAGCGGTCAATCAAGCTCAAAATTAACATAATTTCGGGAGATGTTTAGGTGGATTTGACAACAAGAATAAAAAAATCAAAGCAAATGATTCGCATGGTTAGGCCTCAAGAGTTAACGGGAAGCGATCTGATATATCCCATTTTTGTCCGAGAAGACGGAAAAAAACTTGAAATTCCTTCAATAAAAAGTCAGCGATATCTTTCTTTGGATGATGCAGTTGATGTGTGTAACGAAGCATTAGAATTTGATATCCCTGCAGTAATGGTCTTTGGTGCGCTTAAAAACAAAAATGATGACGGCTCAATATCTTTGAACAAAGATGCTTTTCACCCAAAAATTTTCAAGATGTTGAAAAAATAGTTTGGGGATTATTTGCTTCTTCTTTCAAACGTTTGCTTGTGTGACTTTACTGCCGACGATTTTTGTGTTTACACCCAAAAAGGGCGAGTCTTGCACACCAAAACTGCTGAGATGCTGGCTAAGATTGCGGTTGTTCATGCTGCTGCTGGTGCTGATGTGGTTGCTCCCGCTGCAATGGCTGATGGACAGGTGAAACACATTAGATCTGCATTAGATCTAGAAGGTTTAGATGATGTTGCCATAATGTCTTACATAAAAACTGACAGTTGCTTGTTTGAGCCATTCTTTAAAGCTATGACAAATTCAGACGTTCCTCGAAAAGGTGTTGATTCTAGCAAATTTAGAGCCGATATTATTAACGAAAAAATGTTCATGCAAAAAGTAGCTTTAGATATTGATGAAGGCGTTGACATAATTATTGTTAAACCCGCTTTGACCAATCTAGATCATATTCTTAGAATCAAACAGAACTATCCATCAATTCCAATTGCTGCTTATCAGGTGAGTGGCGAATACGCTATGATACAAACTTCCAGTGATGCCGGGCTGCTTAATAAGGAAGCTGTGCTTAATGAGACTCTATGCTCAATTAAACGCGCAGGTGCCGATATGATGCTGACTTATCATGCACTCGAAGTAGCGAAAATATTGAAAGAAAACAGATAATTGCCAATTCCAATAGCTAAACAAATAAAGTTAGTATCAAATAATATGTAAATCTGAAAAATAAATCAATGCTATTCTGGGGATCTCTATTGAAAAAAGTGAATGTAGGCCTTATTGGGCTGGGATATCAAGGAAAAACGTATCTTCGTAATTTACTCCGTCTTGAAAATGCGAATGTTTTAGGAGTAGCAGACCTTTCCAAAAAGGCCCTAAACTTCGCAAAAAATGCTGGTGTAGAAAATGTTTTTTCAGATTACCACGATTTAGTGAAAGTTGACGAGCTTGATGCAGTGGTTATAAGTTTGCCCAATTTTCTTCATTTTGACGGTGTTTTAGCTGCTGCAGAAGCTGGAAAAGCCATTCTCTTGGATAAACCTCTTGCGCGAGATGTTGAAGAAGGAGAAAAAATTCTTTCAACTGTTAGAAAGAACAATGTTAGGTTAATGATGGGTTACAATTTGCGTTTTCATCCTGCTCTTAGAGGAATTCACGAAAAGATTGCTGATGGCTTTTTCGGAGAAGTCCAGATTGCTGAGGCTACCAATGTTAGTGCTGGGCCATTTGCTTCCAGAAGTGACCATGTGGGACCTGTTTCAGTACCTTCTTGGTGGTATGACAAAAAATTGGCTGGAGGTGGTGCCCTATTGGACTTGGGATCCCATATGATTGACTTGTTGAGTTGGTACTTCGGAGAAGTCGATCGCCTAGAATGTTATTTAGGTTATATGTTCAATATGGATTTAGAAGATACCGCAACTTGCATGTTGAAATTCAAAAATGGGCCCATTGCTTCCGTGAAAGTTGGTTGGTTTTCTAGAGATTTTACGCAAACGGTTCAAATCTGTGGCGCCGCCAAAAACGTCGGGTTACGCGTTTATCCTCTGACTCCTTCAAAGCTAATTTGGAGTGATGTCAAACGGAAACTCGGTCAAAGCGACGATGGACCTAACTATTTAGAGCTTAAATATTTTGTAAATTGTGTACATAACGATGAACAGCCCAATCCCTCAGGGGACGATGGATTGCGGTGCATGCAAGTAGTTTCCCAAGCTTATGAAAAAGGTGTGAAAGTTTGAGTCACGTAAGTTTTGTTCGCGCCTCAGGGCGAGATTATTCTGCAGTAC
>PIXS01000303.1 GCA_003096255.1 Candidatus Bathyarchaeum sp.
AAAAAGTTATTTCGTCCATCAGCCTTAATGTAAAAGAGGTTTGAGAAAATGACCAAGAATCTAAACCTGCTTATTTTTTACTACAGCCAAACAGGCAACACAGAAAAAATGGCAAGAGCAATCGAGGAAGGCGCCAAATCCGTTGTTGGAATAAATGTGGAAATAAAATATTACGTGACACCTGAAGAACTACAAGAAGCAGATGCAATAGCTCTTGGAATGCCAACATATTACCACGACATCGGCAGAGACATGAAAAACCTCTTAGAAAATGCATCCAAACAACAGATAAAACTGAAAGGAAAAGTTGGAGCCGCCTTTGGATCTTACGGTTGGAGCGGAGAAGCGCCAAACTTGTTGTTGGAGATTATGAATAACAGGTTTGAAATGGATGTTGTTGAACCTGCGTTGCGGATAAAGTATAACCCGGATGAAAAAGGGTTAGAAGCGTGCCGCCAGCTTGGAAAAACTATTGCCGAAAAAATGTTGAAATCCAGTTTGGGCTAAGAAGTAATGTTTTTTGTGAATTCTACATAGACATAAGTAGCCGCTTACCAATAAACAGTGTCTATATAGATTCAATAGGGATAAATATACTATTTGAGGAAAATATTTAGACCAACTCACCCATATTGAATGTGCATATCAAAACAGGATACAAAAAGGTGGATTTTTCCAATCCGTGACAAAACATAAGCAACACGTTTTTTTGTTTAATAATAAATGTACATCGGAGGTGAAAAAATGACCATAGAATATGATAATAGAATTAAGATTAGACCTAAACTTGCAGCAGCTTTAGTCATTATCATTGTCTTTGTAGCAATTTTCGCAGCAGTGTTCGCCTTAACCATGTGGGTGAACGTACCAGTAGGTAATGCCGTCGTATTGGTAGACCCCTTAGCAGGTACAATCAGCGACCCTGTTCTTGGACCTACTTGGGCAACAAAAGCCCCATGGGTTGAAGCAGTTCAAATCACGGTCGCAGTAGACAACTTGGGAATGTGGGGCGACGGATATGACGCTACCGCAGACTTCCCAACGATAAAGAGCTTTTCAAAAGACCAACTTGAGATGGAAATCGACATAATGATACGATGGAGACTTGACCCAACAAAAGTTAAAAACTTGTACGAAAATCTGCCCCAAAAGAACTGGAAAAACGATGTTATCTCCTCCATTGCACGAGAACAGGTCAGAATCGTAACAAAAGACTTCAACACAATAGAAACAATCGAACAACGTGACTACGTAGCACAAACAATACGAGACGCAATCTGGAACAAAATCAGCACCTCAGCACCCCTTGCAGGCGCATTAACTGACTTTGAGTTTGAACTAAGAAACATCGGATACCCCGAAACATATACAGTAGCAATCGAAAACAAGCTAGTAGCAGAACAACAAAAAATCCAAGCAGACTTCGAACGACAAATCGTTGTAATAGAAGCCACAGCTACAGCCGAAAAAATAACAATTGAAGCAGCAGCAAACGCAAACGCAACAATCATCGAGGCAGACGCAACAAAACAAGCTATTGAACTAGTCCTTTCCGCAGCAGGCGCAGACGCAACTAACCAAACAAGAATCGCCGAACTTTACCTAGTTGTGCAGACCCTACAACAAATCGCTCCAGATATTGACATGTTGATAATGGCACCTGACGGAACCCCAATACTGTTGCCTTCCACATCGGGATAAAATAACCTAAAATAACATCCCCTTTTTTCTTTTTTTCTAGAAAAAGCCTGAAAACAATTTTTTGACCCAAAACAAGTCAACAAGGCTTAGTTGGTTTCCCCATTATTTTCTTAGCAAAAGCCTTCAAACTAACATAAGCTTCTTCTGCGTTTTTAGAAGCCATAGCACGTTTTTCGAAGGGACAAACATCCGTTTTGTCGCGATTCAAAATGTTAGAAACTTTGTTCTTAAACTCAAAAGTGACGCCACTATCTTTAAGCACCTTCATGCCCCCTTCACTAATAGTCAATGCAAAAACAGAATCAACTTTAATGTAAACACAAAGCATCGCCGCAGCCACACCAACGATTCTGTCAGCAACCGAAGAACCAGACAATTTGGTATCAAACTGTTCGATGACCTGCAAGAAACCGCCTATACCAGGTTTTTTTGTTTCAAAAATCACTTGTCCATTCTTTGCAATCACTAGACTAAGGTTTTTCCCTATTAACTGGGATTTAGCAATTTCTACGTCTGAACTTTGGTGCGCCATACCACATAAACAGTAAAGACATCAGTAAAAGTTTGCCTCTTTTCGGGTTTAAAGTGATTCATGTTATACAAACCATTAGTGCCTGTTTGCTTCGAAAAATTCAAGTGCCTTTTTGACGTATTTTAGTTAGGGGAGGTGAATTTTGTGACCGTTGTTAAAGTTATTGAATTGATAGGGAGTTCTCCTAAGGGTTGGTCAGATGCTGCGCAAAATGCTGTAACGGAGGCAGCTAAAACAATCAAAAACATCAAAGGAGTTCATGTTAAACGTTGCACAGCTAAAGTGAAAAACAACATGATTGTTGAATACAACGCTGACGTAAAAATCTCGTTCATTGTTGAAAGGTAAACAAAAGTAAACTATCGAGCCAAGAGTGCGTTGTTCATAACAAAACAGCATTGTAGACTGTATCCTTGTTAAGGAACATACATAAATTGCTTAATCGATGATATTGTTCAGGATAAGGTCAATAGGAGGCAAGAGTCTGTGGGCTTCTTTAAGATGTTCAAAAAACCCAAAACGTCTGTCAAACTAAAGATACCAAAAAACACTTTCTCTTTAGGCTCAAACATTGACGTAACAATTATAGTGTCAGCCAAAGAAGAGTTTGACGCCACCGAAGTAAGGGCAGAACTGCGGTGCGTCGAAAAAGTAAGACGAGAACGGTGGGTATACAACCAGCGACTCAGGCGCAACATCCGCCACGTATACTGGGACACAGAAACACTTCTCTCAGAAGACCTGAACGCAAGCAAACAAATCCACATCGTACCCGGGTTCAAAAAGACCTTTCCAATAACAATCCACATACCTGCCAGCGGAAGAGAAACACTAGACGGCGTAGACAACAACGTTACATGGTTTCTAAAAGGCGTAGTCGCCGTGGACGGGCGACCCGACGCAACCAGTGAAACATTTGAACTTCAAATAATCCGAGCAACAGCTGCAACAGCAAAACCAGAAGTAAGGATGGTACCCTGTGAATACTGCAAAACATTGATGCCTGAAACGTCCAGCTCATGTCCAATCTGTGGGGCGCCTAGAAAAAATTAGCCTCATTTTTTGATGCTCCGAAATAATTATATGAATAAAAAATGTTTGGAGCACTGATGAACTATGAAGCCAAAAGTTAGAAAACCCACAAAACAAGAGTCTGACGAAGCAGAATCTTGGCCTGTCTGGG
>PIXS01000304.1 GCA_003096255.1 Candidatus Bathyarchaeum sp.
ACAGAAAGAGGTAACGAAAACAAGGGTGCAAGGGGTCCAAGCCCGTTTATCATGTCCTTCAAGTTGTTTACGTCTGCATGGGTTATTGCACCCACCATTGGGGCAGGAAACAGGTAAGTTACCGAAGAGAGCACTAAACCAAGAATCAAGGTTAACAAACTGGGCAACATTAACGTGGATACCGCCAAGTAAGTGATTAACGAAGCCGATGCGGTTGCTAAAACTACTATGGCGGATGAGTTCCAGTCAATTGTTGCTTTGAATTTTTTCTGTATCCACCAGAGGGCAACTAAGATAGTAGGAATTGTGGCAAAAATGTTTGTGACCAGCAGACCTAGTATTCCAAAAGATGGAATTAGTATCACGTTCAAAATGAGGCTGATTCCAGAAGTAATTAGGACAAGTTTCATGTTGATGTCGGTTCTTCCTTGGCTTTTCAGGATGTTTTCAATGCTAAGATAACCAAAAGCTGTGTAGATGAAAACAACAACATATAACGCCAGATACAGAGGGGTATGTGAATATTTTGTGCCAAAAAATGTTGAAACAGTTGGCTGGGCTAAAGCGATAACCGCAAAAGCCACAGGGACAATAAGAAGAGAAGCGTATTTTACTGAAAACTGGAAAACACTACCCAAAGTTTTCTGCTCTTTCTGAGAATCAATCTTAGAAAACGCGGGCAAAAGCACAGTAAGAACAGGCATAACAAAAAAGGTGACTATCGAACCAAAGTTTATTGCGACCTGATAGTTTCCAATCAACAGGTCAGAGCAGAAAATTGCTAAAAGGACGTTATAGAATTGGCCCAGAAATCCTCCAACAATCGCAGAAACTGATAAAGGAAGACCATAACGAAGCAACGTTTTGGTTGTTGAAAAAAGTTGTAGACTGCCATTTTGACGGGGGATGTTGCGATAAACTACAACATACAACAGAATTGCGGCAATTATTCCCGAAATTACATACGCTACAGTTGTTCCGACAATTGCCCCGAAGGAGCCAAACCCTAAAACTGCTAGAAGAATCATGAACCCAGTTTTGAGGGAAGAATAAACAACAGAAGTTATGCTGTGATACTCCATTTTTTCGTAACCAGTAAAAGTAGCTTGAGCAGCTTTCATTAGAGCCTCTGCAAAAATTACAAAGGAAGCTACCTGAATTAGAGGCGCTAAATCTGGGCGTTCAAAAATATTAGCGGCCATAAAACCTGAAAGGAAAAAGGAAATTACAGACAAAGAAAAACCAAGAAGAACTTCGAAAAGAACAATAGAAGCAAGAACAGGTCGTATGTTTTGTTCTTTGTTTTCTGAGCGGTATTGGGCAGTGTATTTTATTGTTGCCCAGTCTACCCCCCAGTCTCGAAAGATTGCAAGCAGATTTGGTCCAGTCAGAGCAATTGCTACTAGGCCGTACTCGGATTCAGTGAGTATTCCTGCAACAATCATTACACCTACAGCTGAAATGATTGATGACGCAATCAAGCCCCAGAAAATGTTGAATACTCCTTTTGTTGAGACTTTAGCCATGCTTTTTGCTTTACTCACTGATGGTTGTTCTCCTAGACGGGAGTTGGTATTCAATATTGACGGTGAAGTAATAAATTGATAGCTAAAAACAACAAAGCTTAACACGTGAATTTTTTAGAAGTAATGTTACTTGTTAGTGTTCTAAAACGTGGACTTAAAAGCAAATCCCATTTTGTTTTATAACAGGTAAAAACGAAAATGCTGGCTCATTTCTCTAACAACACTAAAGCGTGTGGGTGGGTACTTACTGTTGCGACGAGAAGATGAACCAGAACTTGATTACATGCTCAGAGGAAAAGCATGGAACGTTTATTGGCTTCTTTTGAAAAGCGGCCAAGCCATGAGTGTACGAGAAGTAGCCAAGGCACTGCGGTTTAGCAGCCCAAGCGTGGCTAATCATCATCTTGAACAGCTCTGTCAGATAGGTTTGGTTCAAAGAGAAGAAATTGGAGGAAACTACACCCTCGTCAGCGAAGTGAAGATTGGGGTTCTAAGGCACTTTGTTAAACTTGGCAGACTGATGTTTCCAAGATACGTCTTTTATGCACTTTTTTCCTCAGCTTTTTACATAACATATCTTACGTTGTTTTTGGAAAGTTTCACACGAGAAAGCCTGTTTGTTATTGCTTTTGGGGCAATAATCTCAGTTATTCTGTGGTACGAAGCTATCAGATTCTGGCGCCTAAAACCTTTCTAACTTGTTGTACCAGTTTCTGGAACAAGACGTTCTAACGCTTGGGATAATATAAACAAACACACAAGGTGAAAGTAGTGAACAAAAATGCAAAGAGAAATCAAGAAAAAAACGGTGACATACGGAATTGCTGCGCTGATGCTAACAGTCGTTCTTACAGCAACAATCTACAACTTTGGTCAACTCAGCCCAATGCAACCAGTTTTTTCAGAACTTAAAACTTTTTCAAGCTTTGAGGAACTTGAAAACTTCATTACAACTAACACAGAAATTGCCAACAACAATCAACAACTTTTCCAAGATAAAGCACTTGTTGGAAGACAAGAAGAGCAACTTGCCGCTCCAGAGGCACCAACGGCAACACTTGATGGCAATGTAGTAGATTACTCGGGAACCAACCTTCAAGTTGCAGGCGTAGACGAAGCAGACGTAGTAAAAACTGATGGAGAATACCTGTATGTTGTTGCAGAGTCAGCAATTTACATACTCAAAGCTTTCCCAGCAGACCAAGCAGTAGTTCTTTCAAAGATAGACCTCAACGAAGCTTATGGTTCACAAATTTACGTTAACGGGAACAAGCTGGTAGTCATCATTGACCACCCCTATTTCCTGTACGCTGAACCAGCAATCGCAACAAACACTGAAGGAACTAAAGATGAACCAGTAGAAAGCATGTTGCCACCTTACATTTACACTCCTGAAATAAACGTAAAAGTTTACGACATAACCAACAAAGCTAGTCCAGTGTTGTCAAGGACAGTTACAGTTAACGGAAGTTTGTCAGGTACACGAATGATTGGAGACTACCTATATGCGGTTGTAAACCAACGCGCAACCCAAACAAACAGCGACGGAACAGACATCCAAGTGAACCTGCCCAGAGTCTCAGGAACTCACAACAAAACAGTTGAACCTACAGAAATTTACTACATCGACATTGTGGACCAAGTCTACTACATGACAACAGTTGTTGCAGTAGACGTAGCAAACGACGCAGCAGAACCAACCATTGAAACATTTCTCACAAGCCAAACATCAAGCATGTACGTTTCAACAAACAACATGTACTTGATATCTCCTAACATGAACAACTGGTTATTCCTAGAATCTACTAATGAAGAACCCGAAGACGAAACACTAGTTTACAGAGTAAAACTAGACAAACAAAACATGGTCGTAGAAGCTGAAGGAAAAGTTACAGGCTTTGTCCTTAACCAGTTCAGCATGGACGAATACAACGGATACTTCAGAATTGCAACAACAGAATGGGACAACAAATGGACAGAAGAAGAAGGCTTCACAAGCAACTCCACAAACAGCCTCTTCATAATGGACATGAACCTAGACGTTGTTGGAAAACTCGAAAACCTTGCAGTTGGAGAAAGCATCTACTCAACAAGGTTCATGGGAGAAAGAGTCTACATCGTCACTTTTAGGCAAATTGACCCCTTCTACGTGATCGACGCTTCTAACCCGACACAACCAACAGTCCTAGGCTACCTAAAAATACCCGGATACTCAAGCTACCTACACCCATACGACGAAACCCACGTAATCGGAGTTGGCATGGAAAACAGCACGCTAAAACTTTCATTGTTCGACGTAACAAACGTAAATTCGCCAGTGGAAACAGCAAAGTACATAGTAGACGCAGATTACTCAAGTTCTAACGTGCTATGGGACCACAAAGGATTCCTGTTTGACAGAACAAAGAATCTTCTAGCACTTCCAGTTTCAACTAACTTCTATGACACCATCATTGAACCAGGTACTGACCCAGGTGTTGAGCCAATGACTCCAAGTTTTGACCCAGATGACGAAAAACCAGAAGAAATCATAAGGGACA
>PIXS01000305.1 GCA_003096255.1 Candidatus Bathyarchaeum sp.
CGACTATCTCCTCGTAGAAGACGCAAACGTCAACAGAAAGCTAATCACACAGGTAATTGATGTCCAGTTCGCCAGCGTTCCAGGACTTCTTGAAGAACTTCTCCGTGACTCCACAACAGAGGAACAGATTTACGGCAACAACTTTGACCCCCTAGGCGTCTCATCCCACATAAATCATATTCAAGATGCCCGAATGCTCATCTGCAAGATTCGAGGAAGCATGCTAAATGACAGGTTGCGAGTGAATTCGTCGTGGCTTCCTTCCCGCTCCAAGTCTGGAATCACAAAAATTCCCATAAGTTCGTTGCTGTCGTATGTGGGCGTCAACAAAGGCTTGCCCATCAACATCGGCGAAACCAAGGATGCTTCTCCGTTAAACATCACAGCTCATGACCTTGATGGGAGACTGAACATCATAACTGGAAAGAAGGGAACAGGAAAATCGCATCTTTCGAAGCTCCTTGTCTTAGGTCTGGTAGATTACAATGCTACAGTTGTGGTTCTTGACCTCAACGGCGAATACACGGGACTAGGTTATTCCGCTAAGGGAGGCGGCAACGAGTACAGTGGCAGGGTGCATGTGCTTACTCCCGGAGCCAACTTCCGGGTTTCCTTGCATAAAATGGACTTGGGTGTCATGTTGAAGATTCTGGTTCATGCTCTTGCACTTCCGGGAACGTCAACCCGAGAGTTTAAGCGCATATGGAAATCGTTGTGTCGGCAAGGAAAGTTTACTCTTCAGGACCTTGGAGATGCCATCAGACAATGCAGCTGTAACATGCATGTGCGGGACGCTCTCTTTTCCCGTTATTACAGTTTAGTGAACTCAGGGTTTTTCACAGACAATGATGAAGCGGCAAGATGTTTTGAGAAGCTCTTCGAAAAAACCAAGAAAGACGGAGGAGCCCTAGTCATCAATTTGAAGGATGTTTCAGCGGTTGACCGCCAAATTGTCCTAGAGTATACGCTCGGGAGTCTGGTGAAGATTCTGGGTCAGTGGAAAATCAAATCTGTTTTTCTTTTCGCGGAGGAAGCTCACCTCTACCTCAGGGAAACATACTGGGAAGATATCGTTACTCGCATGAGGCACTTTGGATTATTCACAAACTTCGTGACCAACCAACCAGATACAATAAAAGAAAACATATACCGCCAAGCTGACAGCATCTTCCTCTTCAACTTCACCAACGAACGCGACCTTGAAACAGTATCAAAAGCTGCAAGAGTGGACGCCGAAACAGTAAAATCGATTGCCCAAGAACTCCCGCCCCACCACTGTCTCCTCATCGGAAATGCGGTAAAGGATTTTCCTGTGATGGTGAAGGTTAGAGCACTGGACATCAAAACCATGGGACAAACAAGGCTTTTCTTCACAAAAAACTAGCCGATAATTGGTTGGAGAATCATTACTTACATAAGCGACTAAGATGCTAATCATAGCAAGTTGAGTCCAATACGAAGATCAATTTCTAGCCTGAAATGGATTTTCCTCCTCATACTACTTGTTTCTCTAGTGTTGACTGTGGTAATCCAGCTTACAAACAACCCAGAAGGTAACGAAAATCCTGTGGAACCTTATTTCGGCATCTCTTTCTGCGGCGACACATCAACAGAAGCAAAAATGCTTATCGACAAAACCAAAGACTACACCAACCTGTTTGTGCTGCAGTCAGGACCAATAAGCAAGAACGAAACAGCCACGAACGAAATCTGTGATTATGCTGTTGATGCTGGCCTAGATGTTATCGTGTTTTTTGGCTGGTTTGATCCTGATTATCCATGGCAGATTCCGTGGCTTGACTATGCTAAGGCCCGATGGGGTGAAGATTTTTTGGGTCTTTACCTTTTTGACGAGCCCGGCGGAATCCAAATCGACTATAACTGGACATACCTTTTTCACCACATCAAAGAGGTTGCCCCTGAATTTTATCAGACAATAGAAGCGTATATCCAAGAATCCGCTGACCAGACAGTTGCACGAGATTATGAAGAAGCTACAGAAAGGTATCTCGAGTACCTCATGCGCCACATACAACTCGATGAGTTGATTAACCGCTCGATCACGTCTTTCACTTCTGATTATGCCCTGTACTGGTTTGATTATCTTTCAGGCTACGACACAATATTCGTTCAAATCGGGTGGGAACACAATTTACAGAAGCACATCGGGCTTTGTAGAGGCGCCGCGAACGTTCAGCAGAAAGACTGGGGCACCATCATCGTGTGGAATGATCGAAATCCAGACCTGAAGATTAACAATGGAACATACAAGACGGGACCAGAAATGCTCTATGACATGCACGTTTCATACGAAGCAGGAGCAGACTACATAATCATCTTCAACTACCCCACAGACCCTCCAGGCAACCCCTATGGCATACTGACAGATGAGCACTTTGAGGCGATGCAGAAATTCTGGAATTACATGCAAAATAATCCTGAAGAATATGGGAAAACAACGGCTCAAGCCGCCTTAGTTCTCCCTGAGAATTATGGGTGGGGCATGCGACGCATAGATGATAGAATGTGGGGATATTGGGGACCAGATGAGAAAGCACAACAAATCTGGACGTTGTACCACAAACTGCTTGTCAAGTATAGCTATGCCCTAGACATTGTTTATGATGACCCAAACTTCCCGTTAGAAGACACATATCAGGAGATTTATTACTGGAATTACACGGGATAAAACAGACAGCAACATCCAAAAGTTTCTTCCACACGTAATAGTTTGAGGGATGGTTTTGAAGGGCAACCGCGCAAAAATGCTCAGAAATAGGGTTGCCCAAGAAGCCGCATTGCTGCTGTACACGTCCCAAGAGAAGGAATACAAACAAGCCAAGAAAAGAGCTGCAGAAACGTTGGGTGCCAGAGTTCTTCCCAGCAATCATGAGGTTGCAGAAGAACTTCACGAAATAGCCGAAGAAAGGGAGGGCACACACAGAAGGGAGCGGCTTCTGCGAATGCGAAAAGAAGCAGAAGAAATAATGAAAGCCCTCAAAGAGTTTAATCCGCGTCTTGTGGGAAGCGTTTGGAG
>PIXS01000306.1 GCA_003096255.1 Candidatus Bathyarchaeum sp.
TATTCCCGTAGTCTATACTGTTGGCAAAAAATCTGCAAAAACTGCTGCATTGATTCTCACATTGATCGCTTTAGCTAGTTTATCCCTTCTATTGACGTTGTTGCCCACAGTTCTTAATGAGGGACAATACGTAGAATCATATTATTGGATACCGTCGTTAGGTTCCGCTTTCACGCTTTTCGTTGACGGCATCAGCCTGTCACTGGCTATTGTTACGTTGATACTTGTTGCTGCATGCACCGTTTATTCCATAAACTACATGGAACACAAGACGTCTCTTCCAGAATACTATGCATTAATGGGTTTACTCTCAATCGGATTGGTTGGAGTTTTCATCACATCCAATCTACTGCTTTTCTATTTCTGCTGGGAACTCATGCTTGTTCCCACATACTTTATCATAGGCGGATGGGGATACAAAGACTCCTTCAAAACCGCCTTCAAATTCTTCATCTTCACCCACGCAGGCGCAATCTTTGTGTTACTTGGCATCGGCGCCATCTACATGCTCACAGGCACCCTAGACATATTCGAGGCACAAGCCCTTCTGACAAGCGTAGACCCCGCTATCCTGAATTGGGTGCTCATATCATTTGTTGCAGGTTTCGCTGTGAAGATGGCTATCGTTCCTCTTCACATGTGGCTTCCAGACGCCCACGGCGAAGCACCCGCACCCATGTCAGCCCTCCTCAGTGGAGTAATAATTGGGGCAGGAGGATACGCTGTTTTAAGGATAGCCCTTGGAACAGTATACACAGCAATGAATCCCGCTAGCAACGAATTCCTGCTGGTGCTAAGCTTTTTTGGAGTATTATCAGCCTTTTACGGTTCTTTCCTTGCGTTAGCAGAAACTGACATCAAAAGAATAATCGCATACTCAAGCATAAGCCATATGGGCTACACACTCTTTGCGTTATCCCTATTTCCTTTTGCCGAAGGAATCACAGGTGGAGTACTCCACTTAGTTAATCACGCAGCAAGCAAAGGGCTGCTTTTCTTGACTGCAGGCGCAGTTATGCATCAGACAGGTGTAAGAAACATCAAAGAGATGGGTGGCTTAGCATCAAAGATGCCGTTAACGGCCATAGCTTCTGCTATTGCTGCATTCAGCATCGGCGGAATTCCTCCGTTTGCTTGTTTCATTAGTGAGTTTCATATTTTCGTTGGGGCTGTTACTGCAGCTGGCGAATATAGTTCCTATTATTTGCCTACTGTTTTGATGCTTATTGCAACGGTTTTCAGCCTTGCTTACGTGCTGAGGTACTTCTGGAAAGTTTTCCTAGAGGCTCCTAAACAACCAGTTGAGGTTGAACAGACCGAAACTACAGAGAAAGGTGAAAAGAAAAGCAAGAATAATGATCCTCCCATCTTCATAATCATTGCAATGCTTGGTCTGGCAGCTTT
The DNA here is from genome assembly GCA_003096255.1 of Candidatus Bathyarchaeum sp. Next base: position 1,405 of record PIXS01000306.1, read on the forward strand.
TGTTGTGCTCTTGGGAATTTATCCAGGTCTTTTCATTGACCTGATTCACGCAGTTACGTCAATAGGATGAGGCGCACAACTAATGAATATCATAGACGTTCTATTACCTACAATAGTCTTCACGGTTTGCTCTTTACTCACCGTTCCGTTACTACGGTTTGTTAGAAAAACCAAGTTGGACCCGCAACGGTTCATGGTGGCTTGGATAACCATCACCTTTTCAGCAGCAGCCCTAACCATTTTCCGTATTGCAACAGAATATTTCGGGCAACCCGAATCTATTCTTCAAATCTCTTCCGCAGACACAATTCTGGCGCCCCTCTCAACAATGTTTCTTGTAGACACTGTGTCAGTTTACATGGTGATAGCCTACATGGTTGTGGGCTCAATCACATGCCTCTATAGTGTTCTTCACGTGAATGCAAAGGAGAATCTTTCTGAACGATACTACGCTCTTCTGCTCATGACCATCGGGACAGTAACGGCAGCTACATTCTCAGGCGACTTGCTTACCCTCTTCATCTTTTGGGAAGCAACAGCGGCAGGTGCATGCATCCTTGTAGCCTACAGAAAGTCCCGCGAATCACTTGAGTCTGCCCTGAAGTATCTGGTCATGGTTATCATAGCTTCTGGCTTCATAATCTATGGGCTGTCCCTAATCTACGGCATCACGGGCTCCCTTAACTTCTGGGCAGTCAAAGAAGTCCTGTTAACCACAAGCAACCCACAACTATTGTTGATTGCCTTTGCCTTCCTTGTTGCGGGCTATGCTATCGAAACTGCAATTGTTCCGTTTCACATGTGGATGCCCGATGCTTACACCGCTGCCCCAGACTCTGCATCAGCTTTCCTGTCTGCCATCGTAGACCAAGGCAGCTACTATGTGCTCCTAAGAGTTTTGTTGTTTATCCTAACGCCCACCGCAGTTTTTGATTGGAGGTTCACTATTGCAATATTTTCTGCAATTACCATGACTGTTGGGAACCTGTTTGCGCTGGCGCAGCAGAACGTTAAACGGATGATTTCATATGTGTGCATTGCAGACATAGGCTACAACCTAATAGCAATCACCAGCTTAACTCCAATTGGCCTTCAAGGAAACCTGTTCTTCTTCTTTGTTGCAGCAATGGAAACCGCTCTCGCCTTCATGGTAATAGGCGTTTTCAGAAGAATGGGCTTAGAAACATTAGACGATTTATCAGGTATGGGACGAAAAATGCCTTTGACAAGTTTGGCTTTTATTTGCGCAGCCCTTTCTTTCTCTGGAGTGCCCCTGTTTGCGGGCTTCATCGCCAAATACATGGTATTCACTTCTGTTTTGAAGTCAAGTGTTGCGTGGTTGGCGCTGGTGGGAGTTTGCAACTCGGTTCTCCAGTCAGCCTACTTCTTGAGAGTGATTCATAACCTGTTTGCTAAAGCTCCCAAGAACGATTTGCCTATTCAAGAGCCGAAAAAGCTGCTGATACCCATATACTTGCTGGTCATTATAATTGTTGTTCTGGGGCTGTTCCCTGCTTTAGCCCTCGATTTGCTGTCTGCGGCTACAGCATTTTTGCCCATATAATCAAAAACATTAACTTGAATGAATGAAATAAATCATGAAAGGGGGTAACTTCCCTGTCAACAAAAAAAGGAAATAAAATAGCATACAACGACTTGGAAAGTAAAATCATTAACTCTGGTTTTTGTACCTTCTGTGGAGCATGTGAAGCTGCGTGTCCAGTTCACGCCATTTCAATAAAGGAATACAAGGTTGAGCACTCTGATTGCTCCCAAGACATAGAATCCTGCCCAATATGTTACGAGATTTGCCCCCACACAGATGAACTTGTTTCTGAAAGCCTAAAATTTGTAAAGTCACCCCAAAAAAGAGAAGGTTTAGGCTATTACCGGAGAATTTTGCTTGCTCAGGCTGCAGACCCTGAGCTTCGAAAGCTGGGTCATGGCGGCGCCATCGTTACAACTCTTCTTACGAATGCCATAGAAAAGGGAGAAATAGACAGCGCCATTGTTTCTCAGGCGGAAACTGACATTCCTATTAAGCCGAAAGCTTTGGTTGGGGTTGTTCCAGACGACGTCTTTTCTGCTGTTGGAAGCAAATTCTTTCCCTCCTCTGTAGCTAGAGCCTATGGAAGCGCAGTCTATGAATATGGAAAAGCAAATATTGCCTTCGTTGGTGTTCCCTGTCATGTTCTTGCGTTGCGTAAACTTGAGGCTTGGGAACATAAAATCACAGGAAACCTGAAAGTAATAATTGGTTTGTTCTGTTTCTGGACTCTTTCTTTTGGGCGTCTTCTTGAATATCTGTCAAAAACCTATAACATCAAACCCGACGAAATAAAACGGCTGGACATCATAAAAGACCTGTCTGTTCAAACAGAAAAAGGCACAATTAACGTTCCATTATCCGAGGTTAAACCCCACATTCTGACCAGTTGTGAAACATGCACCGACTTTGCCTCCGAACTAGCTGACATTTCTGTCGGAAGCGCATACCCCCTCAAAGAGTGGTCAACAGTCATAATCAGAACAAAAGCCGGAGAAGACTTCTTCTATTCTGCAGTTGAGGCGGGAGTGATAAACACTGGAGTAATCGAGCTAGAGCCAGATGCTTTTGCTCACGTTATTGGAACTGCAGTGCAGAAACGAAGAACTGCTCTGAAAGAACTTTCTGACATGAAAGAAGCTTATGTTCCTGTTCCAACCCGTCCGTTACAGGAGATTGCTATTCTTTCAAAGTTTAAAGTCAAAGATGTTATGACAAAGAAACTGAATACTGTATCTTCTGATTTCTCTGTCACTCAACTTTTGGACTTGATGGCAAGGCATCATCATACTGCATATCCTGTTGTTGATGAAAATGGGGACTTCATCGGCATTGTTGCCTTGGATGACGTTGCGAAAGTTGAGAAAGAGAAACGCAACGAAGTTCTTGTTCGTGATATTGTGCCAGAGACTACTGCTTCCATTTACCCCGAAGAACTTGCGTTGGATGCCTTCAAAAAGATGAGAGTACACGATTTGAATCGTATTGCAGTTGTTGATAAAGCGAATCCAAAGAAAGTGGTGGGCATATTAACTAAGACGGATTTACGGCACATACTTAGCGACTAATTGCGGGCTTATCTGGGGTATCTTAATGGCTGCAATTTGAGAACATTAAAATATCAATAAAAAATTAATTGTATGTAGTGACTACATTGATTGACAAGCAACTTTTTAAGACAATTCTAGTTCCTGTGGACGGTTCCCATTCCTGTCTTCACGCCCAAATGTTTGCTGTTTCAATTGCTAAAAAATTCAATTCAAAAGTAACTGTGGTTCATGTTGCCTCACACGAATTTATGCATCCTGAACTCAAAGCCCAATATCAGTTGCCTCACTCAATTCTACACAAAATTGACGAGGCATACTTGCAGGCGGGCAAGAAAATTGTCAGAAACGCTGAGGACCTGTTCCGAGAAGCTGGCATACCCGTTGATGTTAAGTTGGTTGCTCATGAAGATCCTGCGGAATTTATTCTTGAGTTAACTAAGGACGCAGAATGTAATTTGGTTGTTATAGGCAACCGTGCTGAAAACCAGTCTGAACATTATTCTCTCGGAAGCGTCACTGAGAAAGTTGCTAGGCACGCTGAATGCCCTGTTCTTATTGTTAAAGAGAAACTGAACGTTGGGAAGATACTCACAGCTGTAGATGGTTCTACACACGCAGACAAAGCCCTCGAATATGCTGTACAATTAGCCCGAAACTACCGAGCAGACTTAGCGCTAGTACACGTTGAGGAAGACAAACTCATTAGCATTGGAGGACCACAAGTCGTAGATTGTATTGGGACAGTTGGCGAATGTATCCTAAAAGATGCATCAAGCAAAGTTCAAGGAGTTACCTTCAAACCTATGCTGAAGTATGGTAGCCCCGCAGAAGTCCTCATCAAACTTGCAAGCAAAGCAGATGTTGACCTCATAGTTGTAGGAAGCAGAGGATTAAGCAGCGTAAGACGATTCCTCCTTGGAAGCGTCAGCGACGACATCAGTATGCATGCACGAAATTCAGTACTGATTGTCCGATAACATTGTAAGAGCATTATTGGCTACAATGCAGCTTCTGTCTTTACAGTACCCAACCTATTTCTTCACTACAAGAACATCGCAGCTTGCATTGGAAACCACCTGTTTCGAGACGCTGCCTAACAGGAAGGCTGCGGCGCTACCTAAGCCTCTGCTGCCAACAACTATCAAGTCGAAGTTTTCGTTTTTGGCTGTGTCAACCAATGCTCGGGAGGGATTGGAGCCAAGAATTGCTGATAAGCTAGAATCGATTTTTTCTTCGTCCAAAAGTTGCTTTGCTTTCAATTGAGTTTTGTTTGCTTCGTCGCTGTGTCCTCGTTTGTAAATTGTTATAACTTTCACGTGTCCTGAGAACTTTTTTGCGATGCTGATGGCTTCCATAAGTGCCCATGTAGAGTAGTCAGAGCCATCGACGCCGACCAAAATCTTCATTTTTTCTTTCATTCATTTAACCCCACAAATGTTTCCCCATTTTTTGCTCTAGAATTGTTATTATCCCTTAATTCTTCACCAAGTTTTAATTTTTTCTATCTTCCTTCGCGTCCATAAGTCCAGGATTCTTTTTGATACCTCTGGCTAAAACTGGCGGAAAAATCAGCGTAGTTACTATGCTCATTGCAACGAGAGCTGAAAAAATCTCTAAAGAAATCAAATTATACTGCATTGCAATCAACGCAATAACCAGCTCGGCTGCGCCTCTGGAGTTCATTGCCCACCCCATATAGTATAGTTGTTTCCAGCTTAACGTGGAGACTGGTTTGATTATCAGAGTTCCAATCATCTTTCCGAAGAATGCAATGAGTATTGTAACTGCGATTATGGGCAAGTTAGATGATAAACTGCCGAGGTCAAAGGACAATCCAACATTAACGAAGAAGAACGGAACAATGAAGCCCAATGCAATGAGTTTGATTACATTAACCATTTCTCTCTTGTTCCGTTTGCTTATCCCTCTTAGAGAAATCTGTAAAAGGAAACCACCAATAATCGCGCCAATTAGGTAGCCTACATTCAGGGATTCTGAGAGGGCTGCAAGAAGTAGAACAAATATCATCACTAACGAAAACAGTCCTGCTTCTTCTCCAGTCTTTTTATCCATTTGCTGCATGACTTTAGACATTATTTTGAATGATATGTACGCGATTATGAGGAAAACTATTATTTCTACAGGAATCATTGCCAAATCAAATAAGCTTCCTCCTTTGGCAAAAATTACGACAACAGACAAGAATAGTACCTCGAAAACGTCGTCTATGGCTCCTGCAGCAAGCATAATTGCACCTAATCTGGTGTTTAGACTGTTCAAGTCCATGAGTACCTTAACTTTGGTTCCTTCTGAAGTGACCATCATTGCTCCCCCAAAAATAAGTGCAGACAGAAAGCCATATTCCGGGAAAACAAAAGTGATGAATATGAATCCAAGTGCGAATGGGACTAGTGCAGAACTAAGGGATACAAGAATCGAGTCTCTTGATGTTTCTTTTATTTTGTCAATTTCAATCTCCAATCCCGCCAGAAACAGAAGAAGAAGTACTCCAAGAGTAGCCAGAAAATCGATAATAACTAGAGCTGACCCTTCAGAAAAGAGCAGTTCCTTTACGACTGGAACTCCAAACAGTAGCCCTGCAAGAATCTGACCCACAACGGATGGCAAGCCAATTCGTTTGAACATCTCTCCAAGTACAAACGCGGCGATTAGGATGATTGGTACAATTGCTAGTATTTCCATATTTAGTTCACCCGAAAACCCGTTTCCGTTTGTGCCTTTCTCAAAGTCAGTGAGGTTTTATCTAAAAGCTTTTCTAAGGGTAAAATCATCAAGTTTGTTTAAACCACCAATCTTCAAATGCTTTGAGGAACTGAAAACAGCATCTCCTGTAACTTCTAGCTTTTCAGTAATAGTACTTTTCGTCATTACACGCGCTGAAATAGTTTGCAGAAACCGAAACTTGTGTAATCATGACAGTTTTCTCCTTGGACGCGCCTTACTTTTTCCTGTTTTTCATCCCCGAAAGCAAAGAGCTGGATTTAAACTTTTTGTATAA
>PIXS01000307.1 GCA_003096255.1 Candidatus Bathyarchaeum sp.
ATCATAAAATTTTGTTTTGCAGAAGCAAGATTCTGTTTTCAGTTAACCGTGGTTAACGTTCTCTTTTATTTCATGTGACGTTTTCTTGAAAAAGTGTGTTCGTTAGTTAATTTGTTGATTGGGCATTGTCTGCAGTCATCTTCACATTTTTCACAAAAGATTTCGGCACGTTTGCTGACGCTTGACTCTTTCCCGTTTACGCCAAAAGAAATGATGTTGCCACAGTATTTGCATCGGATTGCCGTGTATTTTATGCCCTTGGATTCAGGTCTGAAAGGGTTTAAACGACCACATTTCATGCATTTGGCTAACTTTAGTTTCTGCAGTTTCTTTTTATGGGCACCAGCGAATACCGCTTTGGAACTGCCGCGAATGTGACCCTCACCAGACCTGTCCTCCAAATGGGCTTCCCTCTCCATTGAACAACGGAACAGACGGCTTTACGTGATTTAAGAAGAATTGCGAAGCTAGACATGTTCAAGGTTCAGGAATATTTGTTTCAGGGATACTGTGATAGCACTTAATCAGGTTGTGGTGCTTGTTTTCGGTTTCTTTTGAGTACTTGGGACGCTAAGCCGGCACAGAATGAGAGAACTCTGAAAAGGTCAATGAAGGGGTATGCGACCATTCTGCTGAATTTTTTGGTTTGGAGTGCCCTGTACCCGTAGAGTATTGCCAATAGTAGCATGGGCAAGCCAGTGAATCCAAAGAGTACCCAGAAGAAGAGGTTGGAAAAAGTGAGAGCTAAAAACGTCGCCCCTCCAACAACAGTCAGCCAGATTATGAATCCTATCATGCTCATGAGGGACCATTTAGAAACCGAGTCCTTCAGTTTGTTATGTTTGAGGACTAAACCGCTTCCTTTGCCGTACTGAAAGTTCTGCTTAAGAAACTCTTTGAGGCTTGACCTGTGTTTGTGCCAGACCACAACCTCAGGGTCCAACACCATCTTGTATCCCGCCTTGCAAACTCTGTCAGTAAACTCCACCTCATCAAAGCCGTATTGAATGCTTTCGTCAAAATATCCTACATCCTCAGCAACTTTTCGTCTGAAAGCCATGTTACATCCTGCAGGATGACGAAGGAATGGCTTCACGCTGTCGAGTTCTTCCCGTTTAGTGAAGAAAGGCATCAAACGTACGACGCTGTTGTCTGCATATTGGGAAATGAAGTCGGTGTCAAGGGCTTTTGCGCTTCCGCCTACACAGCTGACTTTTGGGTCTTTGAAGTTTTCGACAATTTTTGTTACCCAGTTGGGAGGCACTATGCAGTCAGAGTCCGTGAACGCCACGATGTCGCCTTTGCTGGACTTTATTCCCATGTTCCTGGCACGGTTCAGTCCTTTCTTCTTTTCAACAATCAACTTCACAGGATATTTTTTGACGATTTCCTGAGTTTTGTCTGTGGAGTTTCCGTCAACTACAATCACCTCTACTTTGTTTTTGTCGTAGTCCAGCTTCTGGAGAGACTCTAGTAACGGCTGGATGGTTAGTTCTCTGTTATGTACAGGAACTACGACCGTGACGGTGCAGGGTGCTTTGTAGTCTTTCATCAAAATCGCTTCTTTTTACCTGTCGTAGAATCAACGCAAAACCATTTATTTTTTACGCCAAAAAAACCTTTAAGCTAGCCCAGACATCTTATTGGAACGCGAAAATGTGAAATTTCATGCTAAATCTTGTTCTGCAAAGGGTGGTATGGGTGTCTAGAAAGAGTGAAAGTTGCCCTTCTGTTTCGGTTGTGGTCGTAAACTACAACGGAAAAGAACTGTTGAAGCAGTGCTTACTCACTCTTTCGAAAACAGACTACCCAAACTACGAAGTAGTTGTCGTCGATAATGCATCAACAGACGGAAGCCTCACAGAAATCAGAAACCATTTTGGTTCAGACCCACGCATGAAAGTTGTTGAAAACAGCGAGAACGTGGGGCATTCTGAAGGCTGCAACATCGGCGCCCAAAACACTAAAGGACGATACATCGTTTTTTTGGACAGCGACACAGAATTCAAGGCTGAAAACTGGCTCAGGGAACTGGTCAAACTCATGGAATCGGATGCTTCTGTGGGGTTGGCACAGGCTAAACTGGTTTTGGCAGAAGACAAGGACTATTTAGATTATGTTTGTGTAGAGGTTGACGCTTTAGGAACATGGGCTGCAAACTATGGCTCAAAAGCGGAGAACGTTAAAGAAAACTTCGAGATTTTGGCAGCGTCTGCGGGCTGCTGTATCGTAAGGCGGACGGTTTTCGATCAGGTTGGAGGCTTTGACCCTGACTACTTCATTTACGATGATGACACTGACCTTTCCCTTCGAGTGAGGTTGCTGGGATACAGGATACTTTATGTTCCATCTGCTGTGGTCATTCACCGCGGAGGCATTCTACGGGGGGTAAGCGGGATGATGCTTTATCATTCTTCCAAGAACAGAGTGCGTACAGTCCTCAAAAACTATGAACTCAGGAACGTGTGGTGGAGGTTTTCGGTTCTGACGTTCTTCACTTTTGTTGTTTCTGTTGGCTTTTTTGCTGTAAAGAAGAATGAGGAGGCTAAAGCGACTCTGAGGGGGATGATTAGTCCGATTAAAGATTTGCCTGAAATATGGAAAAAGAGGCTCCTGTTCCAGTCCAAGAGGCGCGTAAGAGATTTCGAGCTTGTTAACAAGGGCTTCGTGAGAAACGATTTCCGATCAACAGTCCAGGATTTCAGGATAAAAATGAAACACATGCGTTAGAACACAAAATAGTTGTTTGTTCCAAGAAATGAAAAGTTATAAGGGTCTCACGTATTGTTACAGGTTGCATTAATTAATGGTGGCATAGTAATGTCCGAGCAGGGTGCGAATGAACGAAAATTTGTTGGCGCAGACTTTGACAAGTGCACTGGCTGTAGAGTTTGCGAGCTTGTTTGTGCATTAGAAAACGAGAACGTGTTTGACCCCAAACTTTCCAGAATCAAAGTGTTACCTTTCCATTTGCTTGTCAACATGCCTATGTCATGCAGACTTTGTGAAGATGCTCCATGTGTTCGTTCATGTTCCCGAAAGGCGTTGACACAGTCTGAAGAAACAGGCGTGATTATGGTTGACGACGACAAATGTGACTTATGTGGATGGTGCATCGAAAGCTGTAAGCACGGCGCCATATTCTTGAATCAAGACAAAAAGACAGTCATGGTCTGTAACCTATGCGACGGCACACCTCAATGCATTGAATGGTGCCCCGAATCAGCTTTGAGTTTGATGACTCAAGAGGAAGTTGAGCAGAAAACCAGAAAAGCTGCAGTAAAGAATTTAATTCCAGAAGAGTGGAGATGTTAGGTATGGCTCTGAAGAAGCTTGAAGAGTTAGGCTACAAGCCCAAGAAACGCGTTGAAAATAAAGATGAAGAGCAAGAGATTGCGGAAATGCTAAAAGCCATTGAAGGCTGCGAAGCCAGAAAGCAGATATTGGATTTGTTGATTGAAGCCCTTTCTGAGCCTGATCCCCGCGAAATTCTCATCTATGGTATGTACGTTAAGAAGTGTTTCAGTCCAGTCCTTCGCCCCAAAACCAAGGACCATATCGTAAAAACAATGGAACTGCTAACCAAAGCCGTAGGCAAAACGTAATTGGTTGTACATTCTCCTTTATTCATTCATCACTTCATATGATGATGTGATTTCAACCGCTTTTTTCAGCATTCCACCTACTGAACAATATTTTTCCTCTGAAAGCGTTACTGCCTTTTCTACTGCTTTCGGATCAATACTTTGGCCTTCAACAATGTAGTTGAGGTGAATTTTTGTGAAGACCCTTGGAGGTGGATTTTCTCTTCGTTCAGCTGTAGCCTCAACAGTATACGCTTTCACGTCTTGTTTCATTTTTTTCAGTATAGTCAAAACATGAAAACTACTGCACGCTGCCAAACTTGCTAAAACATTCTCCATCGGAGAGAGAGCAGTTTCTTCTCCACCATGCGTTAAAGGGGCATCAAACTGTACAGAAATCCCTTTTTCGTTTTGAGCATCAAGCTGATAGTTAGTTTTCCACTTTACTATCATCTTTTTTTGTGAATGCAAATTATCTCCCTCACATACTCCTTTCTGTTTCATCCATATTAACTGTTAATTTTAATCTCTCAACTAAGGGAACGATCTTTTTACACACTCAATATTGTTTTAGAATGGGGGCGGTTGACGCATAGGACTTTCATGAAGGACGATCACGTGTTCCTGGATGGTAAATACTCTTTTGCCTATGCGTCAAGATTCTATGAATTGAGTTTGTTGTGAAAAATATTTCCACCATAGACTATAGTGACCTATTGAGTCCTGATTTGTGCTAACTTGCATTTTGTTTGGTGTTCTGTTTCCGTTTTTGTTATATGCTGTATGTGCTCTAAGTATCTGCAGAGCATATACGCTGAATGGCTGGGGTTAAGATGGCTGGTAGGTTGTCTTCTTTCTTCTCTGATGCTGCGGGGCGCTTCGACAGATGGCGCTTAGTTCTTGTAGTTATCCTTTTGGTGTATGCAGCCTTCTTGGCGCTGTACTTGGATTATGCGCTGATTCAATGGGACGAAACACAGCATCTGGTTGGTGGACTGCATTTAAGCCGTGGACAGTTCCAAGATTACCTGCATTTCTCTTACTATCCACCCCTGTTCGATGCCACCACCGCATTAGCCTACATTTTAATGGGTCCAAGCCTATTCGCAGCCAGACTCGTTTCCTTAGTATTTGGCGTCCTTTCAGTGTGGGCTGTCTTCGAGTACGCCTATCGACTGTATGGACCCAAACAGGCACTACTTTCAAGTATTCTGTTAGCGACAATGCCTGGCTTCATGATTCTCTGCAGAATGGCACTAATCGAAACCATGCTACTGTTCTTTTTCTCTGTTTCTCTGCTCCTGTTTTTTTCTTGGATGCGCACAAACAACGAAAAACTGTTGCTTCTAAGCGGTGTGGCACTGGGCTTGGGGGTCCTTGCCAAGTATCAGACCATAGTCGGCGGCGTAGTCATTATAGTTAGCTGGCTCCTGATGTTAAGGAAACGTCTAACAAAGAACATGCGCAAGTTTGTTCTGTTAGCATTGGTTGCAGCAGCTATTGTTGTGCCGTGGATTCTTATTATGTCGCAGCAGGTTACTCCAGAGGCGATTTCAAGATGGTTTTATACGGTTTCGGAAGGCAGTGACGAAAGAGTTGAGTATGGCAGGCGGATTCCTCTTCCAATATTCTATCTTGTAGAGATGACGTATCCGTACATGGACCTGCATCCGATTTCGTTGCCCATCTACATAATCGCTTTTCTTGGCATAAGTTACTGGCTGTGGCGAAGAAAACCCGAAGACAAGTTCTCGCTAATCTGGTTCATCGTAGTCTACGTATTCTATACCCTCTTTATCTCAAACAGAAACTGGCGCTACGTCATACCCCTCTTCGCTATACTAGCAGTCTCCGCCTCAGACTTCATAATACTCATCTGGAACAAAATAACGGCGCCTATCAAAGCACCACAACCCAAACCACCCCGAATACTGTTACGTAAGATTGCTGCCGCCCTCTTTGTGGTGCTGATTGCAGCTTCTCTAGTCTACAGTCTAATGAATGCCTACTACTGGATAGAACTGGAGCATGTTCATGTCCCTGCCAAAGACGCAAGCCAATACGTAAGCCAGAATTCGCTACCAAATGAAGCAGCGGTACTCTTGTTTCCAGTGAATTACTTTAGCCCCGATGCAGTGAATTTCTTTTTGCTCCAACATGATTCAAGCGAAAGGGTGCTGCTGGAGTATCCTAAAGACCCTGCCGACGTCTACACTCCCGTCTTCAATGAGACCGCGTTGATTGAGCATTGTGAAAGCTTGAATGTGACGTTTCTGCTGCTATACGAAAACGGCAACAAAACCTACTACCAGACACCCATGAAAGCCTATGATGCACTGGATATGCTGGTTGATTCTGGCAGCTTTATGCTGGAGACAACTTTTGGGAGCAGCCCCCAGCAAGTATACGTTATACGGTATCTGCCAAAACCCTAAACATTAGGTGAGGTTTAGGGTCTGACGTGTCCCCTGCCTAGGATAAAGAATTTTGTTGTCGTCAGATGCTGGGCGCTCATAGGTCCTCTTGCATGGAGCTTCTGGGTGCTTATTCCGATTTCTGCTCCTAGTCCGAACTGGTTGCCGTCTGTAAAGCGTGTAGAAGCGTTCCAGTAAACGGCTGCAGCATCCACTTCCCGAATAAACTTCAGTGCCTTATCAAAGTCCCCTGTCAGTATCGACTCCGAGTGCATGGTGCCATACTTGTTTATGTGGGCAACTGCCTCATCTATGCCTTCCACGATTTTTATGGCAATAATCAGGTCAAGATACTCGGTTCCCCAGTCCTCTTCAACGGCAGGCCTCAAGTTAGGAAGCATCTGCATAGTCTTTCTACATGCCCTGACTTCTACGCCTTTCAGGTTGAGGGCAGAAACCACTTTGGGCAAGAACTGTCGTGCAACATTCTTGTGGACTAGAAGTTTTTCTGCAGCGTTGCATGTGCCGGGTCTCTGGGTTTTAGCATTGATTACTATGTCTATTGCCCTTGTTAGGTCTGCATCCTCTTCCACGTAGATGTGGCAGTTTCCTGTTCCAGTTTCGATGACAGGAACCGTGGACTTTTCCACTACTGTCCGTATGAGGTTGGCTCCTCCTCGGGGAATCAGCACATCGATGTAGTCTCGCATCTGCATGAGCTGTTCAGCGTAGGTTCTGTCTGTTACGGGAACAACCTGTATGATGTCCTTGGTTAATCCTGCTTCTTCCAGTGCGGCTCGTAGGGCGTTTCCTATTGCCATGTTCGAGTTTATGGCATCTGAGCCTCCCCTCAGGATTATGGCGTTTCCCGATTTTATGCACAGGCCAGACGCTTCTGATGTTACGTCAGGTCTGGACTCGTAGATAATTCCGATGACGCCAAGGGGCACACGAAGCAACCCGATAATCAAGCCGTTGGGTCTGGTCCATGTCTTCACGATTTCGTTAAGGGGGTCACGCATCTCAGCCACCTCCCTTAGGGTGGATGCCATGCTGGCTACTCGGCGCTTGTCCAGAATCAGCCTGTCAATGAGCGCCTCTTTTACACCTCGGACTCTGGCATCTTCCACGTCCTTCTGGTTTGCCTCCAGAATAGTGGCACAGTTCTTTTCTAGAGCGTCTGCCATTTTGCATAGTGCATTGTTTCTTTGTTCAGTGGAAGTTTTTGCCAGCTGCGCTGAGGCTGCTTTGGCTTTTTTACAGATTTCTTCTATCATCTTTCTTCACATTCTGTTACGTGTATGTTTCTTCGGGCAATAATTTCTTTGCATCTTATGTAACCAAGGGCTTTTCTGATTTGGCTTGTCTTCAGCCCCTTAATGATGCTTATTTCGCCGCTGTTATAGTTTGGATTGCCCTTTGCGAATTCTACACCATCCTGATCCACGAGACTGATCACGTCTCCCTCATTGAAGGTTCCAGTTAAGTTGACTACGCCAACGGGAAGAAGGCTGGCGCCTTTTAGTATCGCCTTTTTTGCTCCCTCATTGACCTCAATCTGTCCCTTTATTGATGCTCCGTAGGCTATCCACCGTTTTATTTGGGGCAGCCTTTTTTGGGGCTTGAAGAGGGTTCCTACCTGTTTTCCTGCAAGTATGTCAAGTATCACGTTCTCTTTTTTGCTGTTAGCTATCACTAGGGGCACGCCGCTGGTTGTGGCGATTTCTGCGGCTTTCAGTTTAGTTTTCATGCCCCCTCTACCAAGGCGGCTCTTTCCCTCTACCTCACACTTGAGTTCAGGGGTGACTGCCTCAACTGTTTTGATGAGTTTTGCATCCCTCTTTTTGGGGTTCATGGTGTAAAGTCCATCTACATTAGAGAGGATGATGACAAGGCTTGCTTCTAGAGCGTTAGCTACGAGAACAGACAAGATGTCGTTGTCGCTGAAGTTCACTTTGTAGCCTTTTGTTATGGGTATCAATTCTTCTGTGGATGTCACGTCGTTCTCGTTGATGATGGGAACAATGCCCAACTGCAAAGTCATCTCCAGAACAGCACATACGTGGAGGTAGGCTGCTCGGTTCGATAGGTCTTCTGCGGTCAAAAGTATCTGTGCAACTTTTAGTCCATGTTTCTTGAAGAGTTCGCGGTACGTGGACATGATTATGCTTTGTCCTGTTGCGGCTGAAACCTGCTGAAAGACTATGTCGTTGGGTTTAGGGGGGATTCCTAGCTCGGCTATGCCTGCTGCTACGGCTCCGCTGGTGACGAAAACGATTTTGTTGCCCTGTTTTATGGCTTCCGCTATCTGGTCAACCAGTTTTTGCATCAGTTCTGTGTCGAGGGTTCCACCGTTTTTGGTTAGGCTTCCGGTTCCAACCTTGACGACAATCAGTTTCGAGGACATGTCCACTCTTCTTTCCATTAAAGATTCATTCTCCTATAAGCCTTGTCAAAGTGCAACTCAAAGTTCTTCTGCGATTTTCCTGAAAAAATACTGTTTTCAACAATGTACCTCTATTAGGAGCCTAATAGCAGATGATTGTTGAAAAAATGGTTTTTCTAGAAAAACTTGCCGCAGCAACAGGCTTACAGTCTATTTGTGTTTGTGGATTGTCCATGAGCCATCGCATACTCCAGAATTGAGGCTGAGTCCTTCTCTGCAGCATCCAAACTTCATGTTGTGTTCTTCGGTCAGTTCTTTCGCGTTTTTCATTAAACTTAATCGTAGTTTCTTGGGCAAGTAAGTGGAACGCCCAACTCTCTCCCCTTCCCTGAAATATAATGGCTCTAGTTTCTTTGCTTCTTCTGGAAACACTGCCGTGAATCGTTTCCAGTTGTCAGGCTTCACTTTGTACGTTGAAGAGGTGACATGAAGCACACCTAATTCTGCAACGGCTTCCACAAGCTCTGCCAAATCATCGTTAACAAAGGGAATAACTGGGTCAATTCTCACGGTAGTGGCAATTCCCGCCTTCACTAATCTTTCTATTGCTTTGAGTCGCCTCGAAGAGACGGGGGCGCCTGGCTCAAGCTTCGCGGAGAGGCGGTCATCCGTGGTGAGAACTGTTACTGAAACCGCGCAGGGAACATTCTGGAGGATGTCGATGTCTCGGGTTACCAAATCAGATTTTGTAACTATCTGAAGCCTGCAACGGCTTTCTGCCAGCGTTTCTAGGCATTTTCTGGTTAAACCCTGTTTTTGTTCCAGCCGCGGATAAGGGTCGGAAGAGTTGGATATGGAAACCAGTTCACCCTTCAACCTTGCTGCTTCTCTTTTTAGTCTAGTTAGCAGGTTCTTTTTTGGTCTACAATCACTGAATCGGGGTATGTACGATGAGGCGTAGCAGTAGATGCAGTTGTGGTCGCAGCCCGTGTAGGGATTAAAGGTCAATTTGTCTGGGCAAGTGCACAACTGGGACTTCCACGGATCAAAAACAGTAAGCAACATGACTCTTGTTTCCAACAACAAAATAGGGTTACAGGCAGATATTAAAAAACTAACCGTTACTTGTCTGGTCCTTTCCTCAACTGAGCCAAACGGTCATCTGTAGTCTTCAATTGGTCTTGCAGCATCTTAATCATGTGCTGAAGCCGATTACGCTTCATTTCAAGAACTTCCAGCTTACTCTTGTGCTTTTTTTCTAGGAAATGCCAAAGCGGATTCGGTACTCGGGGCATCGTCACTGCTTTAGGGTCCAAACCCAGCACAGCTCTTGCGTACTCCTCAAAGAGGCTATTCATGCTGTCCGCAATCTGGCTGTGCTTCAGAAGAGCGCGGTCAAGAACCAGTTTTCCAGACTCTGTTAGTTTGTAGATTTTTCGTTTTCTTTTTTGTGGACCCCATTCGCCCTTTATGTAGCCCTCCTTTTCTAGGCTCTGAAGTATGGGGTAGACGCCTCCAGCGGTTGGTTTCCAGAAGCCCTCTGTTCTGTCTTCAACTTCTTTCATCATTTCGTAGCCGTGAAAAGGTTTTTCGTTCAAAAGAAGCAGTAATGCGATGCGGGTGTAGCCTTTCTGTGACTCTTTAAGCCATTTCTCGACCGTCTTTTCTTCGTGTTGGTGATGGTGCATACTCTTCGTGTTTCTAGATGTATAAGTAATATTTATATTTTGGTGCGATATATTGCAGTGCAATATATTGTGGCAGGGAAGGCTTATATGAGGCAAGACAGACAGAAAACTACGAGAACTCGTAATTTAATGCGGGTGAAACAAATTGACAATGAACCAAACACAGCCTCTAACCAACCCTAGGAGAAGAAAACAATGGAAAACGAAAACATGATTGAAGTAAGGGAACTCACAAAAAACTTCAACGGATTCACAGCCGTGGATCACGTTTCATTTGACGTAAAAAAAAGTGAGGTCTTCGGCTTGCTTGGTCCAAACGGGGCAGGCAAGACCACCATAATCAGAATGCTATCTACATTAACCAGACCCACAGAGGGCACGGCCAGAATCGGAGGACACGACATAGTAAAGCAGGATAACAAAGTCAGGCAGCTAGTCGGTCTGGTTTCAGAAAAAATGATAATGTATGACCGCTTAACCGCAGAGGAGAACCTCAGGTTTTTTGGGAAACTCTACAACATACCAACAAAAGAGCTCAACCAGAGAATCGACGAGCAGCTGGAGCTGGTTCAACTCAGCAAATGGAAAAACGCCAAAGTGGGCACCTTCTCAACAGGCATGCGCCAGAGAATGAATGTAATAAGAGCGTTGCTTAATACGCCAAAGGTGCTGTTTCTTGACGAGCCCACATTAGGTTTGGACCCTCAATCCACGGTTGAAGTAAGAGAGTTCGTCAAAAAAATCAACCGAGAAAACAACACAACAATAATACTCACCACCCACATGATGAACGAAGCTGACATCCTCTGTGACCGAATTGGTATCATAGACCACGGAAAAATCGTTACCCTTGACACGTCAACGAACCTGAAGAAGCTTGTTTCAGGAGATGACGCCACAGTCATGAAAATGGAAATCCCAAACCTCACCAAAAAGCTGGTCACATCGCTTCAAGCATTGGACTGCGTCAAGTCAGTATCGCAGGAAAACGCTTCACACCTCAAGATTCACGCAACAGGTGACGAAGCATTTGACACAATAATAGATACTGTGCGAGCAGCAAAAGCAAGAATTAATTCAGTGGAGAATCTGCAGCCTACACTGGAGGACGTTTTTCTGCAAATCACTGGACGCCAAATGCGAGATAAAGCAGACAACAAGATTCCAATGGAGCGACATAGGCCTTCTATGCCGCAGCGGAGGATAAGGTGATCAAAATGGGTGCTAAAACAATGATTTCTCACAGTTTGCGGATTGCTTGGAAAGACCTGATGGAGCTGTTCCGGAACCGAATGGGGCTAGTTCTGCTCATACTGATGCCAATCTTCATGATGACCATGGTTGGCTTCATCTATCCATCTGAGACTTCACTAAACAATGTTGACATTGCATTGGTAAACGAAGACCAAGGATTCGGCAATTACACCTTAAGCTCAACCTTCATTACCGCATTGGAGGCAATCAACGACAACGCAAACATGATGACCCTCATGGACGCTTCTAATCTTGATGAAGTAAGGGACCTGATTCAAAATGGCGATGCTGAAGGCGGCATAATAATCTCCAGCGACTTCACTTCAGACATCCTGAGCGGAGAACAGGGAACATTAACCATCGTAACGGATCAGTCCAATCCCCAAATGTCAGCAATGATACAGGCGGTCTTAGGGGAAGTGTTCGAGGAAATGGG
>PIXS01000308.1 GCA_003096255.1 Candidatus Bathyarchaeum sp.
CCCAAGCAGGACTAATTTTTGGAGCCAAACTCCTTAACACAGAAACAAAGATTCTGAGCGCAAGCGTCTTCGCAAGCAAAACTGACGCATCAAACACTGTGTCTATGCTGGTTAATGGGGCAGCAGAACTCTTTGATGTTGATTTGTCCATAGCCCCCGAGGATGTGACAGTTTTTGACGATTACATCAAAGAAGGCTACGGAATCCTAAACAACGACGTGACAGAAGCCCTAAAACTATTGGCAGAAACCGAGGGAATCTTCATCGACCCCGTATACACTGGCAAGGCGATGGTGATGCTGATGGACTTGATTAAGAATGGCTGCTTCAACAAAGACGACAACGTGGTATTTTTCCACACGGGCGGTCTTCCAGCCCTGTTCCTGTACAGAAATGAATTAGGTAGAGCCTGAAAAGCGGTTTGGCATCCTGTTTATGGAGACCGTTCTGTTCTCTGCTAGAATGGCTGAAAGGTTTAATATGTTCTGTTTCTTGTTTTACGGTTAGATAGGTGAGTAAGTTTGAAGTTGTTTACGGTTGGTCCTGTAGCCTGCTATCCCCAAGTTCTAGAAGCCATGGGACGGCAGATGGTTAGTCACCGCAGCAAAGAATACAAAACCTTGCATACTGAAACAGTGGAGATGCTGCAACGGTTCCTGGGAACAAACAACGAAGTTTTCCTCTTCAGTAGCACAGGCACAGGCTTCATGGAAGCATCAGTAAGAAACTGCGTAAACAAAAAAATGCTCTGCTGCGTATGCGGAAGCTTCGGCAAACGATACGCGGAAGTGGCAGCCGCAAACGGCAAACAGGTAGAAACCCTTGAAGTTCCCCTAGGCGAACCAATTATGCCTGATTTGCTGGACAAGAAACTCTCCAAACACAAGGACGTTGAGGCTGTCGCCATCACCCACAACGAAACAAGCATGGGACTCATAAACCCCCTAAAGCAGCTTGCTGAGGTCGCAAAAAGCCACGGCAAACTAGTCTTTGTTGACGCCGTCAGCTCTATGGGCGGAACCGAAATAGCCGTTGACAGGTGGGGCTTGGATGTCTGTTTCTCCAGCTCCCAGAAATGCTTCGGTGTTCCTCCAGGCTTAGGTATAGGAGCCGTAAGCGCTGCTGCCCTGAAAAAGTCTGAAACCGCCAAAAACAAGGGCTGGTACTTCGACTTCAAGGTCTGGGAGAAGCATCAGAAGAAGCAGGGCACACCCATGACCTCTGTCATTCCTCAAATTGCTGGCCTGAACACGATTCTCAAGATGATCGACGCTAAAGGCGGAAAAAGCTGGTTCTTCAGTTTGTATGCGGAACGGAACCGCCGAATCAGGGAAGGCGTCCGCAAACTGGGGCTAACAATGTTTCCCAAGAGCGGCTACGAAAGCCCAACAGTCAACTGCATAAACGCTCCAGCAGGCATCGACGGCATTGCAGTCTACGATGGTATGCGCGGTAAAGGCTTTGAGCTTGCCAAAGGCTACGGAACAGTGCAGAACTTGACCTTCAGGATAGGAAACATGGGTTACATGGAATCATCTGACATTGACTCGATGCTTGGCGCCCTTGAAACTGTGCTGGATGAGCTGCAGCTTAGAATTTGAGCCTCAAACCCAGAAACTACCTGATATATTGTGTTAAGGTTGTTTGGTATGCCTGCTTGTCAACAAGTGGGCTTACTGATACAACTATGATTAATAAAAAAAGGGGAAAGAACTGACTGTTTCAGGTTGTGTCTAGTAGGTAACAAAAGCAATATAGAGAAAAGTTGCACTAAGGAACGCTGAGTACCCAGGCCCTGAAACACCTACGAATTTAATGTCAACATCCAAATCGTCATTAGTGTCCACATCAAGGCCAGTAAATGTAAACTGTTCATATCCGTCGTTCCAGTTATCGAAACTTGCATATTTGATTTCTTGGAACTCGCCGTTTACATAAAGTCTGCATTCAAAGGAATAAGCTCCAAAGTATTTGTATTTGTATCCATTTTCCCAGAAAGCAGTTACTGTTATTGAAGAAACATCGGCGATGGCATCAACATGAGCAGAGTTCAGATAAGCCCAAGCAGACCCTGAAACTGCTTGCATATCCAAGAACCCTGTTCCTGTATCATGGTCTGCACTAGACAACCCTCCAAATGCATAATCATCTCCTCTGTCCCAGCTTGAGGTGTAACCGTGATATGTGTAAGCATGAACAGGTACAGAAGTAATAATTGTCATTGCTACAACATTGAGGACAACAAGTATTGCAAAAAATGCCTTTTTATTCATGTTTTCACCCCCTTTCTTAATTCACCTTTGCCAAATTGTTTTTTCTTGGCAGAGTACTGTTTGGTTGTATTGTTTCTTAAGGTAAACGAAATGTTTCTGAAATACTCTGTCTGTGCTCGATAGGCTAATCATCAGATGAAACGGCTTTTAGTGGACTGGGGAACTGTTTTCTAAGTCTAACTTTTTTAACACTTGAAGCAGTATCTTTGTTCTAGGATTCCCACGGTTCAACCTAATTAACCGCATACGACCAACGTATTGATCAGTAACTATGCCTTCTTTTTCTAAAATCTTGAAGTTTCTGTTCGTTTCGTTATATGTGCTGTTTATTCTTCGCACAAGGTCCATTATAGTCACTTCTTTGGATCTGGACAATTCTAGCAAGATCTTCTGTCTACATGATGAAGCTAACAACTTCCTAAGATTCATGTAAGAACACCGTCTCGTTTGACGTTGGACTTTTTTATTTCGTCCCTGTTTTGGTTTGATGGGAAACTCTGGGTTGATGACGAAATCAACTTACACGATGAGTTGGTCTAAGTTTGCCATTTCCAGCAGTTGTAAAGCTTTTATTACTGTCTCGGCTGTGTCACATTTTTTCTTTAATTTTATTAATCGTTGATTTTTCTTGCATCGACTTTCGACAATCCCTAGGTTTTCAAGGAATTTTATGTTTCGATCAACTTCTGACCATGTGCTGTTGGTTTGACGTACTAGAGCCATTATATTGGTTTCTCCATTTTTCCACAAGCTTTTCAAAATTTTTATTCTACACGTTGATGCGAATAGTTTCTCCAGTTTGAAACCCCCTGATATATCATATATTAATACATGCATGTTAATAAACAAGAAGAAAAGTTTCATGCTCTAAACCTGAAAGAACCGCACTAAGCCTTGGAACTGTCTTTAGCCTTAAACTCAGGTTGGAGAGTTCAACATTTGGACATGTCATAAATGCTTAAATAATCCTTTAACTTTTCTCCCTGAGCTAACGACTGTTTGGCGATTGGGACAATTCATTGTTCAGTGGATTTCCCCGAAGCTGCCGCCGAAAACAGTTAGTGTTGATGTGTGATTAGACAATGAGCAACCATACAATCCTAGTGTGCGACAACTTCGGCCAAGAATTCCTTGACCGCCTATCCAAATTTGGGAAGGTTTTCCAATCCAGTGACATCGACTACAGTTTGCCCCTAGACAAGGTTACAGTGCTTGTTGTAAGAAGCAAAACAAAAGTCAACAAAGAACTAGTAGACATAATGACGAGCCTTGAACTCGTGATAACCGCTACCCACGGCACCGATCACATTGACCTAAACTACCTGAACCAGAAAGGAATAAACTTCCACAACGTTCCCGCCCAATCATATGACGTTGCCCAAGGCGTCATCGCTTACATTCTAGCCCACTGCACAAACCTTGTCGAGGGCGACAGGTCAATGAAACAGGGACAATGGAAAAAAACGGAGCTTGTTGGCTGCAGAGTAACAGGAAAAGTTTTGGGCATAGTTGGATGCGGCAAAATAGGACGCGAAGTTGCAAGACTAGGTTCAGCTCTTGGCATGAAAGTCATTGTGTCTGATCCATGCGTTCAAGATGACAGTGTTACCCTTGTTTCTTTGGATGAGCTTCTCCAGACCTCGGATTTCATAACTGTTAACTGTCCCCTCACTGACGGAACCTGTGGTCTGATTGGGCGCGAGGAAATCGCTAAAATGAAGGATGGCACCTTTTTGGTGAACACTGCAAGAGGCGGCGTCATAAACGAGGAGGCACTGCTGGAGGCTGTACAGTCTGGGAAAGTTAAAGCAGCCTTGGATGTTTTCTCTACCAAGAAGCCCTTCGAAGATGAAACAGTAAGTAGCCTGATTAATCATGAAAGTGTGATGGCTACGCCCCACAGCATAGGACAGAGCCACGAAGCAATCGAAGAGAAAGGCGAAGGCGTCATAAAAGCCATCAGAGACCACGTAAACGGCAAAGCCTAATCTGGTTTTTTGGTTTGTCTGTTTAGGTTTTTTAAGTAAGCCCCCGACAGTTTACTATAGACCAATGTTACGTTTGAGTGGGGGTTACATGCTTGTATGAAACTGTCCAAGATGCTGCTGACCGAATAGGACGCCTTGAGGTTCAGGGCGCCCGAAACGTGGCGATAGCAGCCATAAAAGCCATCACGGAAGGCGCAAAACAGTCCAAATCAAAACAAAAAACCGTGTTCCTGAAGGAGTTAGCCGACGCGAAAACTGTTCTTTTTGCTTCCAGAGAAACAGAGCCCCTGATGAGAAACGCCATCCGCCACGTCATCTACGCCGTAGAAAAAAGTGACGAAACATCAGTTAGCAACTTGGTTGACCTAGTTTCTCAAGTTTCCAGCACGTTTTTGGAGAGTCTCAAAAAGTCGAAAGAAAAGATTGCTTTGGTGGGCTCCAAAAGAGTATCGGACGGCTCAAAGGTTCTTACTCACTGCCATTCTTCGACTGTTACTAACATGCTTATGAGAGCTAAGGCGGAGGGAAAATCCTTTGAGGTTATCTGTACTGAATCGCGTCCAGTTTTTCAGGGCAGAATCACTGCACGGGAAATGTTGGATGCTGGAATCAAAACCACCATGATTGTTGATTCTGCGGTGCGTTACTTCATGAATGATGTTGATCTTGTGGTGGTGGGCGCTGACGCCATAACATCTGAAGGCAATGTCATAAACAAGATTGGAACAAGTATGGTTGCCCTCGCCGCCAAAGAGGCAAGAACACCCTTCTATGTGGCTTCTGAGCTTCTCAAGTTTGACCCCGCCACCGTCCATGGCGACTACGAAACAATCGAAGAAAGAAGCACAACGGAAGTCTGGAAAGACCCTCCCTTGGGCTTGAGTATACGAAATCCTGCCTTTGACGTGACCAGACGAGAGTTCATTCACGGAATCATTTCTGAAGAGGGCGTGGTGTCTCCTGACTCTGTAGGCGAGTTGATAAGCCGAAAATATCCGTGGATATTCGAAGCAACCTGACTAGTGGCGTTTTATGAGCTTGATTTTCTTTTCTAGCTCTATGAGTTTTTCTTCCAGCTTTTTTATGTGGGCTGCATAGCGTTCTAGCCGTTTTCCGTCTATGGCAATCCAGAGGGCGATGGACACGCCAGAGAGCCCCAGTATTACGTAGTACATGTAGAGGGTTAGCATCCACTCTTCCATCTCAGCCCATTGACCATTCAGGACATAGAGTGTCGCAAAAATCATGATTACAAAGTTCAGTAGATGAAAATATGCCAAAAAAGTCCGCATCCTCATCCACTTCATCCTCCTGTAAATGGTTTGTTGTGCACCGCTTAAAGCTTTCCAGAGTATACCTTATAACAACGGTACAGAAAACGTAACCAAACCCGTTCACTGCACCGACCGAACCTTATTGCACCTAAAAGTTTTTAGCCCATTTTGACTAGAATCTTACGTAACACTAGACCGCAGCTCCATCAGGGGAAGCGGTAATTGGAGACTAACACAATCATGACTACTTTAAGAGATCTCCGAGAAAAAATATCAAACCTAGA
>PIXS01000309.1 GCA_003096255.1 Candidatus Bathyarchaeum sp.
ATTTAGAATTCTATTCTTTCGGGACAAGTGTAAATGTTGATACGTTTTCCCCTAACAAATCCCGCCAAAGTCAAATTCGCAGACTCTGCAAAAGTTATGCCTGAGGAAAGTGCAGCTGACAAGGAGGCAATGATGGGCAAACCCACATTTGCTGCTTTGAAAGCAACGTCACCTGAAATTCTTCCACTCAAAGCCAAGAAACACTCCCCAAAATCAACATTTTTTAGGGCAACCATTCCAATCACTTTGTCTACGGCGTTGTGTCTGCCAACGTCCTCAGCCAAAGCAACTAGTTGACCATCAGCTTTGTATAATGCAGCAACATGAAAACCGCCAGTTCGTCTGTAGCCTTCAGCTTTGAAGTTAAGCTGTTTCACGCTGTCAAATACGATTTGAGCTTTGACCTTCAGGGCTGATTTGATTTTGAGGTTTTTGTTTGAGTTCTGGTAATCGGAGCTGTCTCCGCAAGCTGAGTGGATGATGCGTGCGTGAAGTCTTGAAGTGTTCACGCGTTTTTTCACTTCGATTTCTGGTTTTAGTTTAACGTAGCAGGTGCTTTCTTGTTGTTTGAGGATTACTTCTTCGATTTCTTGGGTGGATTTGATTATTCCTTCCGAGAGAAAATGTCCTACTGCTAACTCTTTGAGGTCTGTTGGTGAGCACAGGATGGTTGCCCAAAAAGTTGTGTTGATTAGTAGGTAGAACGGTTTTTCTTCAGCGATGTAGTCATCAATTTTCTGGGATTTTCCTGTAGACATGTCAAGCCTAGTTATTTTTACCTGCTGTACCACGTTAACCCCTTCTCTTTAGATTATTGTGTTACACGTGTTTAAGAGTTCGGCGATTTCTTCAAACAAACTGTGAAGGTAAGTTAAATAAACTGTACAAGAATCCATTAGCCTTGAGCGGAAAATTTGCTGTAACAAAGGTAAGTGCGATGGCAAAACGGGCTGCAATCATACTTTCGGGCGGAAGGTCTGAAAGATTTCAAAACGCACAAGAAACATGGCAAGATAAGGCTCTTGTTGAACTTCATGGAAAGCCTCTTCTAGTTCACTCTGTTGAAAATGTTGGTCAAGTTGTAGACGAGACAATCCTTTGTGTAAACGATGAAAAACGAAAATCTAAGTATTCTCAAGTTCTGAAAAAGTATGGCATAAAAAATGTCGGATTAGTTATTGATGAACGGCACGGCCAGCTAGGCGGACCTATCGTAGGAATATTAACGGGGCTAATTGCTTCCAAAGCAGACTATTGTTTCATCCTTCCCTCTGATATGCCTCTGCTACAGCCCAATGTCATAAACTACATGTTCAACTCATTGAATGACGCCCGAGTCGCTGTGCCTATGTGGCCTAATGGCAGACTGGAAACGTTGACCATGGTTCTCAAGAAGGCTGATGTGATGCAAATAGCAACAACGCTGTGTCAACTCAAGCGACCTCGTTCCGACGACATAATACGTGGAGCATTGAATATACTCCTTCTTTCCATCGCCAAAGAACTAGCTCCTTTAGACCCTGCCCTTAAGAGCTTCATCAACATCAACTCTCCAACAGATTTATCGCGGCTACAGCCCCGACAAGCCCAAGGATCAATCACAGAAAGCATACGTCTAAACTTGGGTGAGTTGCCAACTACAGAACTAAGTCAACTACAAAAAGCTTCAACACTGATGAATGAGGGAAAATTTTTGGAAGCCTCAAACATCTTTTCTGCCTGTGCCGCTCGTGTAGAAACAGCTTGTTCATGTTTTTGGGCTGCCATAAGCCGAGAAAACGAAGCCAAAAGTCTCCTAAACTTGTCAAGACAACAAAGCGAGCGGGCATCCCTAGCCAAAGAGGCGTTAGCTAAAGCATGTAACAATTATGAGGTTGAAGCAGAAATGTACGATGTTGCTCACGGCATTTTCTTAGCAGAACGGGCAAGATCAAATATGGACTGGTGTTCGGCACAACAAGCTAGATGTTAGTTGGTAGCGGGGAGTTGATTTGAACAACCGATCTCTGGGTTATGAGCCCAGCGGGTTCACCTGGCTACCCCACCCCGCTACGTTTCGGGATAAAAGCTGATGCCAGGTATGCTTTTTAGCCCGATGGATACCTTTTGTTGCACTCTTTCTTAAGCTTTGCTTTCTTGATTCCTGTTTTTTTGCTTGTTTCTGCTCTTTTTGTGGCTGTTTGTTGCATCAAACACGTTTATAACGCCGTTATAATTAAATATGGGGGAAACAAATTAATTACATAACAAATTTCTCTCTATTGGAGGCTTATTTATTGAGTAACAAACCTAAACCTGACAAAAACCTTGACTGCGTTGGTCTATACTGTCCTGAACCCGTGTTCAGAACCCGTCAGGAACTCGACAAGCTGGTTGCAGGCGAGGTTCTTGAAGTAACGGCGGATGATCCA
This sequence comes from Candidatus Bathyarchaeum sp., assembly GCA_003096255.1. The sequence goes on from PIXS01000309.1 coordinate 2,412, forward strand.
GCGTCTGAAGAAGATATTCCTCGTCTGGTCAGAAGACTTGGGCACAAACTCGTTGAAATGCACAAAGAAAATGACGAGTTTGTCTTTGTTATTAAAAAACTAAAGTAGGGCGTGTTTGGCAAATGAGAAAAGTGTATCTGGACCACGGGGCTGGAATGCCCGTAGACAAAAAAGTGTTCGAAGTCATGAAACCTTACTTTCTGGAGAACTACGGAAACCCCTCATCCGCCCATTCTTTTGGAAACAGCGCCAAAGTAGCTTTAGCGACTGCAAGAGAGCAGGTTGCCCAGCTGGTGGGTGCAGATAAGCCTAAAGAGATAATCTTCACTTCAGGCGGCACAGAATCCAACAATCTTGCGATAAAAGGCGCTGCTCTGCGTAATAAGGCAAAAGGAAATCACATAATCACTACAGCCGTGGAGCACATATCAGTTGTGAACATATGCAAGTACCTTCAGAAACAGGGCTTCGAGGTCTCCTATATTCCTGTGGACAAGCAGGGCGTGGTTGACCTAAAAAAGCTTGAAGAAGCCATAACCGACAAAACCGTTCTCATTTCCGTCATTTATGCGAATGGCGAGATTGGAACAATTCAGCCGATAAGTGAGATTGGGAAGTTAACTCGTGACAATCAGGTCATTTTTCATGTCGATGCTGTGGCGGCGGCAGGAAAGGTTCCTATTAACGTTAAAGACGAAAACATAGACCTCCTATCCATCTCCTCTAACGACATGTATGGACCAAAAGGCGTGGGAGCCCTGTACATAAGAACTGGAGTAAAAGTTCTGCCAGTCAATCAAGGTGGAGGCCAAGAAAGAGGATTACGTTCAGGCACAGAAAACATTCCTGGAATAGTTGGCATGGGAAAAGCAGCTGAACTCGCCAAGGAAACCATGGATGCTGAGGGCAAACGGTTAACTCAGTTAAGGGACAAGCTGGTTAAAGGCGTTCTAGACAAGATTCCTTACTCTTTCCTGAATGGTCACCCAACCCAACGGCTTCCCAATAATGCCAATCTCAGGTTCAGTTATATAGAAGGAGAGTCTCTCATTTTAGGGCTGGACATGCATGGAATTCAGGTCTCCTCTGGTTCCGCGTGCGCATCAAAAACCTTGGAGCCATCTCACACGCTGTTGGCTATAGGTTTAGCTCACGAAGAAGCACACGGCTCTCTGGTCTTTACCTTGGGCAAACAAACCAGTGAGGAGGACGTGGATTACGTGATAGAAGTGTTGCCAGACGTAGTGAAGAGATTGCGGGCGCTTTCGCCCTTAACTCCGAAGGAAATCTTGAGGTGAAAATTGAATGTATAGCGAAAAAGTCATGGATCATTTCATGAAACCCCGAAACGTAGGCGAAATTCCTGACGCAGACGGCGTTGGAACAGTCGGAAATCCCGTATGCGGAGACCTAATGACAATGTACATCAAAGTAAAAGACAACAAGATAGTTGACGTAAAATTCAAGACCTTTGGTTGCGGAGCAGCCATCGCCACAAGCAGCATGACAACCGAACTTGCAATGGGCAAAACCCTTGATGAAGCACTGAAGATAACAAGGGCTGATGTGGCAGAGAATCTTGGCGGATTACCTCCCATCAAGATGCACTGCTCCAACTTGGCTGCAGACGCCCTACACGAAGCCATAAAAAACTACCAGAAAAAACAAGAAGCCAAAAAATAGCTGACTTGGCACTACTTTTCATATTTGCCAGTCTATTGTTGGACTGGAACACTCGTTTACTGTCAAGTCATTTCATATTAGTAAAACATGAATCCTGAATTCATAATTCTTTTAATGTTTTCGAATCCATACTGTCGCTACAGAAATCCTGTGAGATGTTGACAAATGCCCAAAACATCAGAAAAAATTCAGAAAGGACGTGAAAAATGATGGGATACGTTTCTAAATGTGTTCTGAAATCCTTTGGATCTCGTTTAATGACAACAGCAACCACAATTGCTCTCCTCTTCATAACAGGCTGGCTCTTTCAATACTTTATCCACTAAAACCCACTTGTCCATCAACTAAAATGTTGTCTGCAGGCGCTAGAATATCCATCAGTCTCCATAGTAGGAGCCTAATAGAGGTACATTGTTGAAAACAGTATTTTTTCTGTTTTTCTGCCCTATCCGCTTTTTAATTCTCTGAACATATTAGGAGCCTAATAGCAGAATATTGTTGAAAAAACCTTTTTCCAGTTTTCAGCAGCACAGCAGAAACAGGAACCTGTAA
>PIXS01000310.1 GCA_003096255.1 Candidatus Bathyarchaeum sp.
CCAACAGGATATCTGAATGGATTAGGGAGGATAAAACTGTTCTCAAACTTGTTAACGGTCTCGGTACATCTTGTCTAAAGTCATTTTTAGTTGCTGTACCTCATTTGCTAAGTCGTTTACTTTGGCTTGAAGGTTGTTGAAGGCTTCTGTGAATCTTACTTGGTTTTCGAAGGCTGTGATGATGTCGTTTCCATGGTTCTTGAAGCCTTTGATTACAAACTCCATGAGAAACAGGAATTCAGAGTCCTTCTGGCTCAGCTGTCCTCTTGCTCGAAAGCCGTCCATGAAAGCTTTAGCCTTCAAGTATGCTTCCTCGTTCTCTTTCCGTGTCTTCTTTAACCTTTCAAGTGCTTCCTCTTGATTCATAAGAAAACCCCACTTTGACCACTACCTTTTCTAAGCATTTAATATTTAAGCTAACCTTCAAGAAAAGACGGACTAATAGAGCATGAGCATTAAGGAAATTGGAACAAGATTGATTCTTCACTGAAGACGAGTCCTGATTCCACATTCATACGTCTTAAATAGAATCGCTACAAACATCAGATGAGGAATGGGGTAGCAATGAAAAAGTTCTCAATTTTGCGCTCAAATTACGCCAAATCTGAGGTTGCGCGCTCAAAAAGCTGGTTTGCAGTATTCATGCTTCTGTTGGTTGTTTCAGCGGTGGTTGTTGCGCCTGTTGTCTTGGCTCAGATAAACTTGGATGTTGATGCAGACTTTGAGATGGAGTTTACTATTACCAGCACAACTGTGCTATGGGAAGCCGGAACCCACTCATTTGAAGTGACAGGGGAAGGCAATTTCACTTCTCCCATTGAAGACACATTTACAATGAACGGCTCTGGAACAGTCACATACACCATGGTAGGCGGAGGTCCACCCGGCGAATTCGATGTTACATTAGAGATGTCAGGTAACATTGAAGATTCAGTATTAGCTGGACCATACACACTGACGGTAGTTGGTCACGCAACAACAGCCTTGGTGGCTACGACTCCAGGATACGAAAGAACTGAAGAAGTCATGAACGCTGCAATCAACGGAACATTCAATGAGTTGCCATGGAATGCGACAAGCACAAGCACAATGGTTGATTTCTCTGTTGTGGAAGGAACCGAATTCCAGATTCGGGTCACAGGCTCCAGCACCATAATTCCAGAATTTCCAACAGCAATTGCCATGCCCGTAATACTGATAGCAGTGACGTTAGCAGCGGCGATAATCACAGGCGCCTACACGAAAAAAGGGCGTTCAACCAGACAGTAGGTCTCCTGTTTCTTGCTTATCAAGGACTTCCTTGAGGTTTGCCTAGTCTAGACCTTGTTTGACTTTTTTGGTCAAATAATCTTGACTAAAGTGCATCGTTCATGGGTCAAGAAACCTTGACAAAAATGCTTTTAACGAAAACTCAGTCCCATTATGGAGCAGGGGTCCAATGTGATATTGAACAGATCGCTGCGTTTCATGAGTGTTGGGTTTGCTGTTGTGGTATGTGGATTTTTGTTTGTTTCTCTTGTTTGTGCGGTTTATGAGCCTTCGGTGGGCGTTAAGGAAGGCGATTGGATCGAGTATGACATCGACATATCTGGGAAGGGCAGTCCGCCTCCGACCCATGATGTTAGGTGGCTAAAGATAGAGATTGTAGATGTTCAAGGTCCAACGTTCTCAGCTAATTTCACTGTCAGGTACGCTAATGGAACAATGGGCAGCGCCATTTGGAACTATAACTTCACTGAGGGCGATGTTAGAGGCTGGACAATTATTCCTTCGAACCTAGGTCCAGGAGACTCATTCTATGATTATTCGATGCATACTGGAAATCCTGTTAACGTGACTATTGAAAGTCAAGAGGAAAAAACTGTGATGGGTGCAAGCCGAACAGTAACTTACGGAAGCGACAACTTCAGACACAAGACTTGGGATAAAGCCACTGGCGTGTTTCTTCATGCTAACGAACGCTTCAAAAACGTTACAAACAAGGATGGCTGGTACATCGAAGACATAACCGTTAACACACAAGCAATCGCCACAAACATGTGGAACCCACAGTTTCTAGGACTAGACACAATAGTGTTCTATGGAGTAGGCGGAGCAATAGCACTGGTGCTCCTGATATGGCTTGTAGCAGTAGCCTTATCGCGAACTAAGATGATTAAGGAGTTGAAGGTGAGTTCTTCGGCTAAGGGAAAGCTTGCAGTCATTACGGTTATTGTTGCGGTTCTGGGAGAGATTGCAGCCATGGTTTTTGTGCCCTTTTATGAACTGGGGTTGAGTGTCTCTGAATTTAATATGATGCTGCAAACTTTCTGGGCATCTTTTGTTTTGATGAGTATGTGGTGGAGAAGTAAAGGCAACTATTTTGTGCACGAGATAACAATGTTGATAGTAATGTGCCAATCACTAGTTGGCTTTTCTGCAGTGCTCCTTATGGACCCCATGAGCTTCAGTTCCATGGCAGTTCTCGCTAACACAACCACGCGTCTAGTAATGAACTTCCTTCATGTCATATTCTCGGTTCCAGCATTAGCCCTTGGAACATGGCTTGTTGCAATCTGGCGTCCTGACTCGTCAACGTATCCAGCTAAAAGCAGAAGAATAGCCCAATTAACTGCGGTTTTGTGGATGTTGTCATATGCCGTGGGTGCTTTGGACTTTCTGATTCTTCATACAACACTCTTTGGCTAAATAACGTGTGTATTGAAGGTGATGATTCAATTTCTGCATCTAAATCGATATTCTGTTTGAGAAAGCACCATTAAAGTATTAAGTGAATACTGTAATTAAAAATGAGTCAAATAGGTGAACTCAAAAAATTGACTTTGTGGGAAAGACTATGTTTGAATTTAGCGGTGATAAAAATCAAGCAATCGCGCGTTCATTCAGAATCAAGGAACAATGGTTGAATGTATTAAAGGAAGAATCAGAGAAACAAGGAGTAAGTCGCAATTCGCTTCTGAACAAAATTCTTCAGGATTACGCTACATTTAACAGATATTTCAGACGATTCGGATTTGTTGCCATGGGAGAAAAAAATTTTGCAGCCATTATTCAGGCATGTCCAAAAGAAGAACTAAAGAAAATTGCACGGTCAGGCGGATCAACAGTTAGCATAGATTTCATACGGACAATGGGGCTGGGTCTTGATCATGAAACCTTAACGTTTGTTATGACACAGATTTTCGGTTATTACGGAAACTGGTTCAAGTGCGCTCACTACACCAAAAAAGGCAAAGAAATCTTTCATTTACGCCACGACTTGGGAGAAAACTGGAGCCTCTTCATTGCCGAGGTTGTCACAGCATTTTTTGAACGTCTCTTGGACAAAAAAGTGAACATAGAATTCATGGACGGAGCACTGACAATAGAAAACCCCCTCAAATAAACAGCAATGTAGCGCTACAGTAGGCTCCACGTCTATAACACGCTAGTGTGAACTTCATGTACTAAACCTGTGCTGCGCTGCTGTTTTTCAGAAAAAATACTGTTTTCAACAATCTACTGCTATTAGGACCCTAATAGAACCTGACACTGTTGTATAGAAGTGTGAAAAGCAGGTTGATTTGCTGGACGTAACCTGTTTAGTGGGCTAAGTAGTTTTTGTTAGCAGTAACGATTCAGGTTGGAGACGTTGCTGGATGGGAAGTTCGGTTCTGTTTTATACGACCCTTATTTGGTAGTATGCGCTTCTTGAGGGTTTACAGTTTCCTTTTCCAACGAATTTTGAGTAAATCTCTACTGTGTCATCCCAAAAATCGGCTTGGTATGATTTCCAAGCTATGCTGAAGCCGCCGTCTTTCTCGGTTACGCCAGAGGCTAACACTTTGTCAGCCAAGAAGGAGCGGTCGTGTTCCAGAATGCTGACTGTAGCTTTTTCTATTCCTTCACCTGTCTTATTATTGATTAGCCATCCTTCAAAAGTAACAATCGAGCCGGACTCTACAACATTTGGAGGTGCCATCATCGCTATTCCTGTTACTTCATTGCCAGTACATTGTTCCGCAATTTTTTCTGTTGTTTGTTTGGTTGTTAAATCTTCGATGTCTGCTCCACAGCTTTTCTTTACTGCTTCAATTCCCTGTTTGCAGCCCTGTTTGCTGTCGTAGGCTTCGCTGGAGCCAATGACCTGTCCGTTAACTGCTATTAAATTGAACCTGAACTTCAAGTCGGCATCTACAAAAATCTCGTATTTTGGATTCGCCAATCTTTTTTCTCTAAGGGTTTTATCTTCTATATCTGATTGACAATTTTTTTGTACAGATTCTACCCCGTTCATGCAGCCAACTTTGCTTTCGTAAGCTTCACTTACGACCACAATCTTGCTGTTGCCAGCTCGAAGCCTAAATCTGTACTTTCCCCCAATATCTCTATAGACTTGATATTTTGCTTTCAAAGAATCCCCCACAAGTATTAGTGCATATTCTATTGTTAAAGATTGCCGCCAATAGGGCAAGATGTGACCTACTCTTATATGAAACAGAAATAGATGACGGGCTAGAGCATTTTCAGGGAAAAAATA
>PIXS01000311.1 GCA_003096255.1 Candidatus Bathyarchaeum sp.
CTATATGAAAATATAAATATTGTTTGCAACCTTTATGAATTGGGGTTTGGGATGCCAATAAAGCAAGTTAGTGTCTTTTTAGATAACAGACCAGGCGCATTATCAGAGGTAATTGAGCACATTGACAAGTTCAGGATGAAGATTTTTGCTTTATCAATCGCTGATGCTGGAGAATTTGGGTTAGTCAGGATGATAACTGAAGACCCTGAAAGAGCGGTCAAAGACTTAGAGGACTCGGACTTTATCCTAGCGAAGTCGAAAAAGAACAGTGAAGTTATTGCGATTCTGATAGCTGAAAACGGTAATGTGTCTGAGATTGCGAAGATGCTTGGGGATGAAGACTTAAACATCGAGTATGCTTACTCGTCAGCGGTTCTGATTGATGGAAAACTTGGGGTCATATTGAGGGTTAATGATTTGGATAAAGCTGAGAAGATTCTGAGAACAAACAGTATTCCTATTCTTTCCTTAGATGAAATCAAAAAGAGCTTTGAATAATCAACTTTTGTTCGGTCTCTGCAGTTGAAAGAGAATCGTTTTTGTTTATTCATGATCGCTGCCGCAAAATATAAAAGGGCACATGAGCGAATACGCTAAGCATGAATCATTCATGTATATTCACGGTTCCTGTTTTGAGAAAAATCAATATTTATTCCACCTCATTTTTAATTGTTGATACATGGAGAATGATTTAAATGAATGATATAGAAGTAGATGCAGTAACTAAACGTTTTGAAGACATGACAGCAGTAAACGAACTTTCCATGACCGTTAAAAAGGGAGAACTCTTCGGTCTCCTAGGCCCCAACGGCGCTGGCAAATCCACCCTCACAAAAATGATTTCTGGGAGACTGAATCCCACAACAGGCACAATCAAAGTAGGAGAATACAGCATCAAAGACGACTCCATGAAAGTCAAAGAGATGCTAGGCGTTGTTCCCCAAGACATCGTACTGTATGACTACCTGAACGCCCGAGAAAACCTTGCATTCTACGGAAGACTTTACGGCCTGTCAGGAAAAACCCTCAAAAACCGAATCGATGAACTGTTAAAGTTCACGCAGCTAGACGAAAAGGCTGTGAAGCGGCACGTTTCAACATATTCGGGAGGAATGAAACGGCGAGTCAACATTGCTGCTGCTCTTCTTCATGAGCCTCAGGTTCTGTTGTTGGATGAGCCTACTGCCGGACTTGATCCCCAGAACAAGCATGCCTTGTGGGACATTATTGAGGTTTTGAAGAAGCAGGGGAAAACCATTGTGTTGACGACCCACATGATGGATGAGGCAGAGGAATTGTGTGATAGAGTTGCAATCATGGATCAAGGAAAAATTATTGCATTGGGCAGTCCCAGTGAACTTGTTAAGGAAGTTAAGATGGAAAATACGATAACTGTTGTTCCGGACAAAACATCGCCTAAGCTCATTGAACAAATCAAAGGCATGGATGGCGTCAAAAACGTTTACACTGCCTCTGACGAAGATACGAAAGGCGAGACAATAAAAGTGATTACTGATTGTCCAGACGACATACTTCCTGATATTGTGTCTACGATCGTTAACACGGGAACAAAGGTTTTGTCGGTTCAGCTTTCCCGAGTAACCCTTGAAGACGTGTTCATTACGCTTACAGGAAGGAGCCTAAGGGAGTAGAGATGTTATGAGCCTCAAAAGGTCATTAAACCAGATAGCTGCAATAGCGAAAACAGATTTTCTTGGAGTCCTTAGAAACAAAACAGCCATCTTCTTCACGCTTCTCTTTCCCCTGTTCTTCATAGTCATAATCGGATTTACGTTTGGTCAAACTGGCGAAACAACAATGAGCCGTATTTCTGTGGGTGTGATTAACCTTGATGGCGAACTGGTTACTGTAAACGCTACAGATTCATTCAACAGCACAATCGGAGACCTCTTTGCTGAAGAAATGGCAAATTTCAACTTCACTGTCAAGGGTTACGCCGAGTATGGTAACAGAGACACAAACGAAACAGCTGCCTATGCCATCAGCCGAGGAGACATAGATGCAATCCTCATTATTCCCGCAAACTTCACAGAAACCCTCACATTCCAATACACTGACAGACAGGGCGTACCAGTTGCAACAAAATCCAATCTTGAGCTCCATGTTGACCCAACGGATACTACTGGCGCCTTGATAACTCAACAGAGCGTTTCTGGCTTCATCTCAGGATTCATAAAAGAATACCAAAACATTGCCCTCAAGCAGGCTCCGCCAGACATGAAAGCATACATTGAAGTTGTTGCCGACCCTCTCACATTTACAGTCAGTGATGCTGAGGTCACAGAATCAGAGCTACAGTGGATAGACTATATGGTCCCAGGCACCTTAGGTCTGGTTCTTATCTGGAGTGGATTGAATCATGCTTCCATGACCATCGCTACTGAGCGCACAAAGGGAACTTTTCAGAGGATGGTTATAGCTCCTGTTTCTCCCATGGTTGTTTTGCTGGGCAAGCTCCTTTCAGCCTTGGCGATAGTCTACATGTCTGCCTTCATTATGCTTTTGAGTGGTGTTCTTCTCTTCCAAGTTAATCTCTACTGGGACATTCCAGTCATTGTTTTGGCGATTTTTCTTGGTGCCCTATCAGCTATTGGAATCGGCTTGATAATCTCTTCAATTGCAAAGAATGAGGAGGCTGCCAACTCCATTTCCGTTATAATCAGTGTTCCCCTGCAGTTCTTTATTGGCGCATTCTTTCCCCTCACCATGATGCCAGAGGCTGCGCAAGCATTTGGCAATGCTCTTCCTTTCACAAAACTGGTCAATGCCATGCAGGATGTTATGACAAGAAACTTGCCCTTCGATGCGGTGGTTCCAGAAATAGTTTACCTTGCTGTGTCTGGTCTGGTATTGTTTCTGTTAGGGACAATTGCTTACCGAATATCCCTAAAGAGGCTCTGATGAAGGTACAGCATCTTTATTAGCCCCCTTATTTACTTGTTAGTCTGGTGTAATTATATGGCAAAAACTGTCAAAGAACAGGTAGCACAATGCATCGAAGAAGTTAGACCCCAGCTACAGGCCGACGGCGGCGACATAGAACTTGTGGATGTAGAGAACGGCATCGCAAAAGTGAAACTTAAAGGCGCATGCAACGGTTGCCCAATGTCAGCTATGACCCTCCAATGGGGAGTTGTAAGCTGCATAAAGAAACGAGTGCCAGAAATAAAGAACGTTGAAGTAGTCAAGTAACCCTTCAACAAACAAAAATAAATTAGCCTGTTTCACGAGAAATGCTATTCTTCTCTCTTTTTGTCTGCGGTA
>PIXS01000312.1 GCA_003096255.1 Candidatus Bathyarchaeum sp.
CTGTTTTGAGGTTATGTTGTCAAGAATCAGGTAAGTGTTTAACAACGAAACTATAACTGCGATACAAGCAACAGCAGTGATTAGTTTTAAAGTCCTACTAGACATAAATCAAACTCAACAACGGATTAGTTTTAAGAGTTTTGGAACCTCACTTGAAGTTTTGAAATTAAAAATCTAGTCACATTACATGGTCTGGATGTGTGCTGCAATGTTTCTCAGTGATTGTGTAACTGGATGTGCACGTTTTTCAAAGGCAAACAGGTAGTCTCCTCCAGATTGTAGAACATCGCATGAACACGGAACCAGAGACACAATTGGCAACTTATGAGTGTCAAGTTTGAGTTTACTCTGCCCTGAAATTACTGTTTGAGGAACTTTGTTCACTATTATACCTGTCTTTTTTTCGTACAGGTCATATAAATCACGTATCATTCGTTGTGTTCCTGCCACATCTGACTTGTCTATAGACGTAACAACCAGCACTGCGTCAGCTGCAACAATAGCGTTAATCGACGAATACTGAAGCCCTGGACTTGAATCACATATGACGTAGTCAAAATCCATGCTTTTCAACTGCTCTTTAAGAGAAAGAAGTCTACCAAGGGCTTCCATCTCCCATTTTCTGTCCTTAGCAGACATGTCTCGAATCGACTCAGTTGAGGGGTCTGCTAAACCAACAAACAATTTACCAGTTTTGATGTAACTAGGAGTACATTCAACTAAAATGTTGTCAACTTTGCATGATTTGTTCAAGTAGTCATTAACCCAATGACTGTTCGTATTGTCAAAAGTTGAACTCAAACTTGGAGCACGAAGATCTAAATCCAACAAGCAAACTTTTTTGCCCATATCCGCAAAAATCGTCGCCAAATTGACTGACAGCAGAGTCTTGCCCGTGCCCCCTTTATACGAATGAAGTGTTACATTCAACGATTTTTCAACCCCTCTAGTCTGCTTGGTTCACCCTGCTACTATTGTGAGGGCGTTCCCTCAACAGTCAAACATGATACATGGTTAGTATAAGAGATATGTGAATAGCACAATCAGACACACATCCAACGAAATAAGAAATCAACTGTTTATGGCAATTTCTTGACTGAATTGTAATTTTTGTCAAAAAGGAAAAATCTTTCTAACTTCCTTAACAGATTAGAGTTCGAATCTTTTCCGGCGGAGTAACGATGAGAAAACTAACTGGAGGAAAAAGAGGCGGCAAAATAGTAGGACATGTAAGGAAACCCAAGCAGTCAGTTCAAGATAACCAATGGGTCCTTAAGCTCCTAGATGATGCTAACCTCTCAGCAGACATCAACTATAACAAAGAACAGTTAGTAACTCGTGCCAGAGGAAACAGTCTATGTGCGGCATGTAAAGGCGGCAAGTTCTTATGCGGAAAAACCAGATGCCCCCTTGTTGTCAGGTTCAGTTCTTACTTCAAGTCAGCACCACTTCTCCAAGGAACAGATTTGGATGGAGCTTGTCCTCCAGGAGTTTTCGTAGGCAGAATAGGATATCCTTACGTGTACGCTGGTCCCCTTGTTCCACCAATACATGAAGATACCAGCAGTTATGACCAGCCAGAATCGTGGTTCGGAAAATCTATCGACGAAATCGTTGGTTTTCGTTCATTGCTTGTAAGAGGAAAACATAGAGTTCACATAAAAAAGTTTGAAGAATCAGGCAAAATCATGGACCAAACAATCGATTTAGCTTTATCCGTTAATCCTGTAGATGTTGAGATGGCTCTAAAAAAGAAGCCCGCGTCTTCTTTGGTTATTGATGACCAAATTCAGCCCTTTGGACCATCTGCTCCCCTAAAAACTATGAAAATTTCAAATTCTCGTTGGGACCAGCATATCCAAAAAGCATATTTCGATGATGACTTAGGCGCGTCTGACGCAGTTACCACTCTTTTTCAGAAAGGAACTCTTGTCACCAAGATTCAGCGGGCATTCAGTGTTGGCGCCTTTGGAATGAAAAAACAACGACGTTTAGTTCCAACTCGCTGGAGCATCACCGCGGTTGACAGCATAATCTCGAAAAACATGATGGAAAAAATCAAAACTTTTCCTGAAATCAACGAATACAGGATATACGAGTCCCAATACTTGGATAACAGGTTTGAAATCTTGATGATACCCAGAGAATGGAGCTACGAGGCAATGGAAGCTTGGTATCCTGGGACTGCTTGGAATCCTGACAGCAATAACATACTCTTATTTGGCGACTGGGAGGGCTATGATGGTAGAACAACCTACGCCAGTATTGGTGGGTGTTACTACGCTGCACGTTTAGCAGTTGGAGAACTGCTAACAAAGGAACGGAGGCAAGCATCAGTTCTAGTGTTACGGGAAGCCCATCCTGGATACATCATGCCTGTTGGGGTCTGGCAGGTAAGAGAAAACGTTCGAAATGCGTTGCGCCAGAAACCACTAAAGTTGAACACGCTTAAAGCGGCATTAAACCATCTAAGCAACAAGTTTGACATTCCCATTGCACAATGGATAGACAAAAGTACAATGTTAAAAAACACCATGTTTCAAAAACGACTTACAGATTACTTCAAGAAGCACTGAAATTATGCACCATTACTTTTGCGTTTTTTCGCAGAATATGTTGACTCTTCAATTATGGTAAATTCTAGAATTATTTACTATCTGTCTAGTAAGTATTGAATTTACAGAAATATCAATTTAAATGCTGAAAAAACGAAGTCCATGTTAAATAGAAAATTTACATGGCGGTGTGTTAATACGAAAAAAAGTAATGAAGTCAAAGTTGTCGCAAAAATCCTGCGAATAGCAGCAAAAGGGTCCAACGAATCGGAAATTATTGACCGATGTAAACTGGATTCAATGTCCGCAGAAAATTACCTGTCTGCCTTAACAGAGTTAAGTTTTCTCACCGTGGAAGATGAAAATGATATGCAGTGCAAAACAACGGACAAGGGACTGGAATTTCTCAACACATACCATCGCCTCAGATGGCTTTTGTTTGGAACGGACAACGATTTGTTGTTAATGCGCCTCTTAGACCAGATGAAACAAAAGGAAAAATCGCCGTTTTATGTCAGCTAAAATGCATGTGGTTACTGTAGTTTTGCAAGAATCAATTTCCGATATATTGTTTCTTGTGAAATAAGCGTTAAAGTAGCTTGAAACCATAAATAGTATTGTCAGGTGGTAATTTTGTCGATGACAGAAAAAAGACAAGAGTTTGATGTTATCGCTGACATCCTAAGAGTAGCTGCTTTAGGTTCAAAAGAATCCGAGCTTATAGTTGGATGCGATATAGACCGCA
>PIXS01000313.1 GCA_003096255.1 Candidatus Bathyarchaeum sp.
CCCATATATAATATGTCATGGCCAAATTTAATTGTTCCAGAAACCCACTTTATTTACTGAAAAATAATAAACGGTTTATTAGTCCGGGATGCTGTAAATTCGTTGGGGGATGATGTAGCCGTCCCAGCCTTAGTGCTTAGTAATTTTTTAGCACCATTTTTTTCAATCGTTTTTTTCTTTTTTTCATTCAAGGTCGTTCATCTTAACTAGGTCATGTCTTGTAAAAATATATTTGTTTGTGGAAAAAATTGAAGCAAAAATGGGAATTTATATTATTTTAAAGATTTTGGTTGAAAATATTGGCCAAAAATTGATAATGTAAAAATATTTTAAAAAAACTAAAACATTTTTTGAATTTTTATATGTATAACACAGTAATAGCAAGTCTTTTAAATCATTTTGAGAATATAGTTTAAATAGTAAACATTTTTGTTAAAAAAAAATAAATATGAAGGAATGATTAAATTGAAAAAAATTAACCATAAGCTAATTGTTTTAGCTGCAATTGTAATTTTAACATTGTCTAGCGTGGCAGTGTTACCTCTTGCATTTGCACAAGGAACATGGCCATCATTTCCAGTATTATCCGTAATTCCGGATGAAGCTGCAGTTGGCCAAGAAGTTTTGCTGTCATACGGTATCACCCCTCAAACAGCATGGCCTCAATCAGGCTGGACTGGATTAACCATATCAGTCACAGCACCTGATGGAAGCACAGAAACATTAGGACCCTACAACACCGACACCACTGGATTGGGCGGTGCAGTGTATATTCCAACAATGGCAGGAACCTACAAATTCGTTTGTAACTTCCCAGCACAAGAAGTTGAAGTAGCCGTTGCTGGTCTTGAAGAAGGAACAACCCTGTCAGGAAGCCACACTCCAGAAATCGAGTTGATAGTAACTGAAGGAGGAGCTAGAAACTACTTCCCAGACACACCCCTACCTGACGAATATTGGGTAAGACCAATCGATGCACAAAACAGAGAATGGTACACAATTTCCGGAAGCTGGCTTGACACAACCTACATCCAAGCATCATACAACAGATTTGCACCTTTCAATGACGGCCCAGAAACTGGCCACATCCTATGGGAAATGGTTCAGGACGTAGGTGGACTTGCTGGAGGGGACAGAGGCTGGAACAGTTTTGAAGACGGTGACGCATATGAAGGAAAATGGGGCAATCCAATGGTAATTGCTGGAACATTAATCGGAAGAAGATATGTTAGAGGCACAACCACTACATATGCAGTAAACGTACGAACCGGCGAAATGATGTGGGAAAGAGTCCTAGGGGACGACATTGGTCTTGAATTAGCACCAGCTTTTGGTCAAGTCTTCTACTGGACTACAATGAACAACCACGGATGCTATGCATACCTTTGGGCAACCCAAGGCAACACGTGGCATGCATTCGACCCACTTACAGGAAGATGGGAATACACAATGGAAAACGTTCCCCGTGGTTCAAGAGTCCATGGTCCAAACGGAGAAATCATGGTTTACTCCTTTGATATGGATGAAGGAACAATGAGCGTGTGGAACACAACTGCAGCATATTATGATTGGCAGTTATTCCTTGAAGGAGATGATCCACAAGCAGTTTATCACGCAGGACGCTGGAGACCAATTGGACAAACATTTGATGCACAATATGGAACAACAGTAACAGCATCGTTCCCAACTAACCTAATCGGATCGGTTGAAGTTGTAATCCCACTTGACAAAGTCATTGGTAGCAATATGGAATGGGCTGGAGGTGCAGCAGTACAAAACCCACAAATTTGGGCAGTTGACCTCAGACCAGGTCACGAAGGAGACGTAATCTTCAACAAAGCATGGCCATTACCCGAAGCAGGAGTACACTACGACTTCCCAGGTTCTCATCCATTCTCAGTAAAGCATGATCTTTTCATCATAACTGGAAAAGAAACCAGAAGGCACTACGCAATCAGTATGAGCACAGGAAACCAACTATGGGCAACAACCGCATTTGAACCATACAATAACGCCTATTCAAACGTCTACTTCCAATATTGGGGTCAATCAGTTTGCTATGAGGATATCCTCATCACAGCAGGATTCGGAGGTGTAGCAACTGGTTATAATCTAGACGATGGAAGTATGCGCTGGCAATACGAAGCAGGAAACGAATATGGAGAGTTCTTGTTCGGAAATGACTGGTCAATTCCAACAGGTTTCACATCAGATGGAAAAGGCTACTTCTTCCACACAGAACACTCTGCTATCGATCCTAAACCACGAGGCGCACCAGCAATCTGTATAGATTTAGACAATGGTGGAGAAGTCTGGAGAATTGACGGATTAAGGTTAGGCACCCGTTGGGGAGGCCAACCAATAATCGCAGACAGCGTTATTTTAGGATTTAGCACATACGACAACACAATCGTTGCACTAGGTAAAGGTCCAAGTCAACTAACAGTAACAACTCCTCAAGTAGTTGGAAAAGGCCAACCAGTACAAGTCAGTGGAACAGTTATGGACGCATCCCCAGGAACTAAAGACCCAGAAGCAACCCTACGATTCCCCAATGGAGTTCCAGCAATCTCTGATGCAGACATGAGCGAGTGGATGCTATACGTGTACAAACAAAGACCAAAACCAGAAAGTGCAATGGGCGTTACAGTAAAGATTGAGGCAGTAGACCCAGAAATGAACTATATGAACCTAGGCACAACCACTAGCGACGTAAATGGAAACTATGGCTTTAGCTTTAAACCAGAAAAGGAAGGCACATACACAATAATGGCAACCTTTGAAGGCTCCGGCGCATTCTACGGATCCAGCGAAACAACATACGTGACAGTTGGAGGAGTATCATCAGGAACACCAATTGAACCAGAAGAACCCATAGCAGGGTTCCTAACAACTGAAGTTGTTATATTACTGGCTGTAGTTGTCGCTGCAATTATCGGCATTGGCGCATATTGGATGCTAAAACGTAAATAAGCACATCCAATCCACTCCCTTTTTCTTTTTTTGGGAGTAAAAATTGAAGATAAGAGGACTGAAAAGGAATCAAGCAAGAGTAATGTAAAAATTATCTATAGTAGATGTTTTTCATTATTCATTCCTTCAAAATTTGTTTGATCCTCAGCAAACCTCTAATCTTCATTATTTTTTTTATTTAATGTTGTTTTATTAACATTTCTAAAAAAGGGGCTTTGATAAAAAACATTGACTTTTGAATTACATGAATTACCTGTTGTAGGCTTGCTAATATTGAAACAATCTTTTAACTTGTCAAACTTGTAGATTGCCTGAAAAGGCTAGGCTTGCCTAGCTCTTTATCCCCTAGCGGTCACGACCTAGTGACTACCCTGATGTTTCTAAATATGCAAAAATTGAGTGAAAATAAAAATTAAGTTTCTTGTGAACGTTAACGTGGAACGTTGGTATCGCATCGAAGCACCAAGAAAATGCGGTTTGCATCAAAGAGGCTGAAGGGGAGCGAAGCGACCCGAAAGCCGA
>PIXS01000314.1 GCA_003096255.1 Candidatus Bathyarchaeum sp.
CGTTAATTCAATTAAAAAGGATTTTTCTCAAGAGAAATTGACAAGAACTTTATCGTTTGCTTTATTATTAACTCAAGAAAAATTGACAAAACGAAGAATTAAATTTATTGCAAGTAATTCTTTGTTTTTGTTATTTGTTTCAGTAAGATTTCGTCTTCTTTAAGTGTTTTTGAGAGATAACACCTTTTTTGATTGAAATGTTGCAAAAACAATCAATAAAAGAAAATGTGTTGTTTACAACACCCGAAAATTTTAGGTGGAGAACAAGCTCTTTTGGTGGCATCCCACGATTATGCACTACTGCAATTAGTTCGTTTGCACTATTTTGTAAAACTTTACCTAATACTACTGAAAAAACAAGTTCAATTGTTTGTGGAGGTGAAAACTAATGGGTGACGTCATTTTTTCTGATGGTTTTGAATCGGCTGATTTCAGTAATTGGAATGCTACTGAAAATTCCCCAACAATTGTGCAGACACCACTACATCATGGTAGTTATGCAATGCAAGCAGTTCTTGCAAATTCGGCCTCAACAAATTGTAGAGCCAGCAAAAACATAACTTCAACTTCTGAAGCTTATCTGCGATGCTATGTGCGAATGGAAGACCTGTTTACGGGTTCAGGTCTTAAAGGAATTGGACCAAGGTTTTATTATAGCGGTGGAGCAAGGGCGTATGCAATTGTTGATTGTTCTAATCACAAATGGGGAGTGCGAAACCATGTCAATTCTGAAACTTTTTATGAAACAGGAACAAGTGAAATCAATGCTGATGAATGGTATTGCCTAGAACTATACATGAAAATTGATAGCTCCAATGGCGAACTAAAACTTTGGGTAAACGGAGAACTAAAAATTGAACAAATTGGACTGAACACCGGAACAGACAACATCACAGGAGTATCAGCAAATACATATAGCCAACTAGCTGAAGGTACTGAAAGAACAATATACCTTGATAGTGTTGCATGTGCTGACAAGCATATAGGTCTAGACCCAGAATACATCAACAACTCAATAACTGATGAAGCATTGTTTGTTAGTAGCGTTCCACACTTAACTAATTGGGAGATTGTTGAAGGTATTTATGGATGGGTTCTCAGTAATCTAACATATAATTCTGCAATTGATAATCCAACACTTAGAGTCGTTTCAGTTACTGGCTTTGAAGTGGGTGACCTTGTAACAATCGAAGATGATGATGAGTCTGCACAAAAGGAAATTCAAGAAATTAATCCACAAACTAACACTCTAACAATGACTCAAAACATTGGATATGAGTTCGACACTACAAAAAATGCTAGAGTTTACATCTGGAAACCTGGGAAGAGACTCTTTAGTAAATTAGATGCTGATGCACAAGGCGGTGTAGACCACAAAGTAGTAAGTGTTGTATCAGTTGAAGAGGGTCATTTTGAAGTGGGAGACATTGTAACAATAGCAGATGGTGATGCTTCTGAAACAAACAAAATTGCAATTGTTGATGCTGTTAACAATAATTTAACTATGGCTTATGATCTTTCGAACGATTATCAAAATGCTCAAGGTGCTCATGTAGATGGAAGGAAACGATGGGACATTGGAAGTTTTGATAATCCCAAAAATCACTTGAGGTTCAAAGATAGCGACACTGGTCATTATTACAACATATTTTTGGTAACTGTAACTGGCGATAAAAGTGCAGACGATCCATTATTTGTCCTTGACGAAGGAATGGTTGTAAAAAAAGATATTTCAGCAGGTGGATTTGTAGGTTCAAATCAAGGTGAACTGTGGTTAGGCCATGGAAGAGCTGACCCTCTTGATCCTCCAAAAATCATTCTTACACACTCATCCCATTTTGGTTATGACCCTGAATATGCCACGTTACACTTAAGAAAACTTGAGATAGAAAGTGACGGCTTTAAAACAACAACTCCTGCACACATGAGTTTAGGTAACTTGACTGCTGAGGGTACTGTAACTGCCAGTACTGTAACTGCCACTCAACTTGATATTCCTGCTCAGCATGATGTGTTTTCTGTTATTGCTGGTGATGAGGGTCCAGATACTGATGTATATCTTGTTCCTCAGAACCCTAGTAATGCAACTGGTTTGGGCTTAGGTACTTCTAATGTTCCTTTCAAGTGGGTTGATGCTACCAACGTTTTTGCTGATACCCTGAACGGTTTAACCGACGTAGACTTGACCATCACTCCTAATGCGGGACGAAAAGTAGTCATCGATGGAGATCTCCAGGTGACAGGAGACCTTTCAACTGGAACCCAAAAAGGCGACGCCACAACTGACTCTAATGGTGACTGCACAGTAAACTTTGCTGAATCTTTTGATTCTGCACCTTTGGTGTTTGTTCAATCCCAGGATTCCAGTGGACGGGGAGTAAGGTTTGATGTTACTTCTAAATCTACTTCTAGTTTCACTGTGAAAGCAACTGTGTTGCCTGTAAACCATAAACACAAAATCGGTCAAGCATTGGCAACTGTAGACTGGACCATGGGAATCGACAACGCAACAGGAGAACACAAACACGGATTCGACGGCGTAGCAGCAGTAGACTTAGCCCACACTCACGGAACCCACCAACACGGATTCGGAATAGGAAACGAACAAGCAGCAGTAGATTTGGCGCACAGTCATGGTACCCACCAGCACGGATTTGGAGCAGGAGCAGAACAAGCCGCAGTAGATCTAGCCCACAGTCACGGAACCCATCAACACGGCTTTGGAGCAGGAAACGAAGCAGCAGCAGTAGACTTAACCCACAGCCACGGAAGCCATAGCCACAGCTTTTCTGGTTCAGGGGGAACAACTTCAAATGGTAGCCATGCTCACGCAAGTGCAGGCAGCCACAGCCATGGAATGACTGGAACAGGAGTCCAAACTGGAATCACATCAGGGCATTCACACCTTTACTACGTCGTTAGCGGATGGGCAACCGCCTCAGATGGGTCTCACTCACATGCATCTGCAGGAAGCCACTCTCATAGCGTTTCAGTAAGTGGAACAACAGGAAGCACAACTGTCTCGTTAGGATCCACAATATCTTACGTTGGAGGAAACACAGCATTCTCAACAATTTCGTTGAGTCAAACTCTCGCAACCGTTGGCGGAAACACGGCATACACAACAGTTTCGTTAGGAACAACGATATCAACTGTTGGCGGAAACACAGCCTTCACTGACTTAACTCTGGGAGAAACCTTAGCCTATGTAGGAGGATACACCCAAGAAGACGCAGCCCACGGCCATGACCTTTCAAACAAAGCACCCTACGCCCGAAGCATACAACTCAGAGACATTAGCGGTTCCGTAGTTGAAGCAGGCGGAACAATGACCACCGTATCTGCGTCCGCTCAAGACCTTTACACTGAAACTGCTGACCTGTCTGCAGAAAGTTTAGAAGTAGACTTTGATTGGATGGCAATTCCGGCATAAACTGGAGGAAAACAAAAAATGACAGACAACAACGAATCAATCCAGGAATCCCTTAAAATAATCTACAGCCAACTAAACGAAATATCCAAAAAAACCGGAATAAAAACCAAAGAACTCATCCCAATCATGGCTAACCGCGAACTGGTAATAATCAATAACCAACTCCAAGCAATACACGAACACCTAGACAAAATCAGCAAACAAACTGATTGTAACAAAAAAACCAAAAACTAAACTTAAAATCCAAAGGGCAACTTCTTTTATGCCCTTTTTCTCTTTTTGTTTCTCCATAAATGCAACCTAAATTTCTAAACAAAATCCCTAAAAACAGTTTTATTTTAGTTGGTTAGGTGTATATTCAAAACGGAGTTGCATAAGATGGAATGTAGTCGACCTGACTGGGACAGATACTTTTTGGATTTATGTGAAGCTGTTTCAAAGCGTGCTACTTGCGATCGTGGAAAAGCAGGATGCGTAATCGTAAAAGACAGACGAATAATGACCACCGGATATGTTGGAGCCCCTGCAGGATTGCCCCATTGTGATGATGCAGGTCATGACATGCGCCGGGTTTTAAACGAAAACGGA
>PIXS01000315.1 GCA_003096255.1 Candidatus Bathyarchaeum sp.
AAAGAAATGAACTACCCCGCACCCTACGAGATGCTCAAACGCATGAAAGAAACAGGAAACGTGAAAGTCTACGCTTGCAGCCCCACCATGGAAATGTTCGGCGTAACAAAAGAAACGCTGATTCCTGAAGTTGACAAAATCGCAGGTGCTGCCGCCTTTTTGGACATAGCCGCTGACGCGGACATTAGTCTGCTGATATAGGAACCAAAACAGTTTCATCTCTTTCTTCTCTTTTGTTAGAAGTGGGCAGGCGTGTTATATGGCAGAAAGCAAAGTTTCGTGGCTGAGTTGGAGCGAAGAATCCTTCCGAAAGGCAAGGGAGCTTGACAGGCCGATTCTTTTGGGCATCAGCGCTGTTTGGTGCCACTGGTGCCATGTGATGGATAACACAACCTATTCTGTGGACAAAGTTGCCAAGTTTATTGAGGAAAAGTTTGTTCCGATACGCGTGGATAGAGACAAGAGGCCAGACATAGATAGGCGCTATAACATGGGCGGGTGGCCAAGCACGGTTTTTTTGACTCCAGACGGCGAGGTTTTGATGGGGGGCACTTACATTCCGCCTCAGCAGATGATGGTGATGCTTGACCATGTTAGTTTGCTGTATGAAAAATCAAAGGGCACGTTGAAATCCAAGATAAAGGAGCTTCAAAAAGAGCTGAAAATGCCCCAAGAACAACTGTCTGTGGACAACGAGGAATTCAGCTCTGTTGTTGACGATTTAACACTGGCAATAGCTTCCCGTTATGATGATGTGCATGCAGGTTTTGGGGAGGCACCTAAGTTTCCACATAGTGGTGCGTTGAGGTTTGCACTGCTGCAATATAGGCTTCGGGGGCATAAAGGGGCGCTGAACATGGTTACTAAAACGTTAACTGCTATGGCGTCTGGCGGAATTTATGACAAAGAGGAAGGCGGGTTTTTCCGTTATTCTACTACTAGGGATTGGAGTATACCGCATTACGAAAAGATGTGTGAAGACAACGCAAAGCTGTTGGTGAACTATTTGGAAGCGTATCAATTAACAGAAGAAGCGGAGTTCAGGAAAACGGCTAAAGGCATACTGGATTACATTAGCAACAACCTGAGCGATCAGCAGAAGGGGGGATTTTTTGGCAGTCAAGATGCAGACGAAGTTTACTACAAGTTGAGTTTGGCTGAACGAAAAAGCAAATTGGCTCCCAGAATTGACAGGACGTTGTTTGTTAACTGGAATGCCATGATGGCTTCAAGTTACCTACTTGCAGGCGTGGTTCTGGATGAACAGAAATACCAGAAGTTTGCGCTAAAAACTGTTGATTTGCTTTTGGGTTCTGCCTTTAGTTCAGAAACTGGAATAAAACACTACATCGCCGATGGTGAAAGCCACGTTTCTGGTCTTCTTACAGACCAAGTGTACATGATTAACTGTTTAATCGACTGTTACCAAGTGGGGTCTGACAGAAAATATTTGGAAGCAGCCGAAGCTCTGGCACGGTTTTTGCTAGAAAAAATGTGGGACAGCACTGGTTTTGTTGACAGACTCGAAGACGAAAACGATTTTGGGGCTTTGCAGTTAGCAGATAAGCCTCTTGAAGAAAACAGCGTTGCGGCTTACTCGTTTTTGAGGCTCTACCATCTTACAGGAAACAAAAAATATCTGGACACATCCAAGAAGACCCTTGAGGCTTTTGCCAAAAAATATCACAAATATGGCATCATGGCATCCAGTTATGGTTTGGCTGTGGAGTTTTATCTTAATCCCGTGCAGGTTCACGTAGTTGGCTCCAAAAAACTGGAAACCACAAAGCAGTTACTTAAAGAGACCCTCAAAACATATTCTCCCTTGAAAATTGTAGAGATCATAGACCCACAGGAAAACAAAGAAAGGCTGAAAGCCCTTGGTTATCCCGAAACAAAGACCGCGACTGCCTATGTTTGCAGTGGAGAAAAATGTAATTCTACTGAAGACCCCAAAGAGTTAGCAGAGTTGATTGGAGGCAAACAAAGTGGGAACTGAAGCAGTTCAAGACAAGAAGGCAACTGTTCTAAAAATCATTGAAATACTTGACAAAGAGTATCCGAAGGCATCAACTGCATTGCATTTTAGCAGTCCTCTAGAAATTTTGGTGGCTACAATTCTTTCTGCCCAGTGCACTGACAAACGGGTGAATATAGTCACCAAGTCGTTGTTCAAAAAATACAAAACAGCCCAAGACTACGCCAACGCAGACTTAGCCGAGCTAGAACAAGACATAAGGTCAACTGGTTTTTACAGAAACAAAGCCAAGAACATTAAAAACTCGGGTAAATTGTTGGTTGAAAAGTTTGATTCTAAAGTTCCAGAAACCATGGAAGAACTCTTAGAGTTGCCGGGCGTTGCCCGAAAAACAGCCAACATTGTGCTATCGAACGCTTACGGCGTCATCGTTGGCATAGCTGTTGATACCCATGTTCGCAGGTTGTCTCAGAGGCTTGGACTTTCAGAAAACAGCAATCCAGACAAAATTGAAGCAGACCTAATGGAAGTTGTGTCAAAAAAAGACTGGAAGCACATAACTAACCTGTTGATTTCTCATGGAAGAGCAGTTTGTAATGCTAGAAAACCCAAATGTGATATTTGTGTGTTGAACAAGCTTTGTCCTTCAGCATTTAAAGTGTAGACTAACAGCAACCCGTTTTGGTCTGCTAGAAGCTAGCTGTTTTAGTCGTTCTTGACGCAGTCCATGTAAACAGCAATCAACTTTACGTTTTGAAGAGGCTGCTGCAACCCCAGTAACCCCTTCGAGAGTACAGTAACGTAGCCCAGCGGTTTTCCACACTTTTGACATCTTACAGGTTTTGGTTCTTTCATGTTTTTTGGTACACAACCACAAAACGTTTCGTTTCTAATTTCTCTAGTTTAA
Organism: Candidatus Bathyarchaeum sp.; assembly: GCA_003096255.1. The sequence goes on from PIXS01000315.1 coordinate 2,886, forward strand.
CTAGCTAAAGTTATCTTCTAAAGAATCATAACTATTGGTTAGAAAACTGGAAATGGAAGCCTTTTTAGTGGGTGTTTCAACAAAAAATGGCAGGAGACATCACAGATGGGCAAGAGTGTAACCCAAAAAATTCTTGAAGAGCACATAGTTGAAGGAAAGTTTGAGGCAGGAACAGAAAT
>PIXS01000316.1 GCA_003096255.1 Candidatus Bathyarchaeum sp.
AAGCTCTGATTGATGACAAAACTAAGATGATAATCTTAAACAGTCCTAGTAATCCGACTAGTAAAGTTATTGACGACAAAACCTTCAGTGACATTGTTCAAATTGCAACAGAAAAAGGCGTAACTGTGATGTCTGACGAAATATACTCGGACATCAGTTTTGTTAAAGCAAAATCCGTTTTGGATTTTGGACAAGACCATATCATGGTTAGCGGTTTTTCAAAGACGTTTTTGATGACTGGTTGGAGAATCGGATACGCCATAGTCGAAAAAGAATTAGCTAAAAAAATGATAAAGCTGAACCAGATAACAACAACTTGTGTTCCAGGGTTTATCCAGTATGGCGCCTTGAAGGGACTTGAGTCCAGAAAGCGCATTGCTGACGATATTCGTAGAACCTTTAAAGTTAGAGCAGATGCTGCTTATAGCGTGCTTTCCAAAGCAAACATGAGATTTTCGCGTCCTGATGCACCCTTTTATCTGTTTCCGAAGGTTGACGGTTTGAATTCTGAACAATTCGCCTTGGATTTGCTTGACAAAGGTGTTGCTATTGCTCCAGGAACCGCTTTTGGAGACTACCGCGAATACTTTAGGATAGCCTTAACAGCTGGCGAAGACAGAATTAAAGAGGGTTTGGAAAAACTCTGTGAGGCTCTACCTTGAGAGTAGCTGTTATTGGCGCAGGAAAAATGGGTCGATGGTTCACCAAATATTTCTCTGATGAAGGCTTTTCTGTAGCTGTTTCTAGCAGAACAAAAAGCAAAGCAGAAGCCCTAGGCGCCGAGTTTGGAGTTGACGTAGCCCAAAGCAGTATAGAGGCGCTTGAAGGTGCAGAATGGATTCTTCTATGTGTTTCAATAGACAGCTTAGACTCCGTATTGGCTGAAATTGGTTCCCATGTGCAATCCAATCAGGTTGTCATGGACATCAGTTCAATTAAAGAAATTCCCGTTAATCTGCTTCACAAGCATGTTAAACAAGGCAAAACTTTGGGAACTCATCCAGTTTTTGGTCCAGGTGCAAAAGGTCTTAAAGACCAAAATTTTGTTTTAACTCCTGTTTCAAAGGAAGAACACAACTTTTCTGATGAATTCAAAGAATGGCTCGAAGCACGAGGCGCTAGTGTTTCTGTTTTAACCCCCCGAAAACATGATGAATTGATGTCTCTGGTTTTGGGTTTTCCTCATTTTGTGGGTCTTGTTGCAGGTGACGCCTTGGCTGATAACTCCAACTTTGTTAACGCAAAAAAAGTTGGTGGCGCTACTTACAAGTTGTTGTTAACTTTGGCTGAAGCTGTTTCTTCTGAAGAACCTGTTTTCTATTCTAACCTTCATATGAGCTTGCCTGAGATGGAAAAAATTGAAGGACTATTCTTGAACAAGGTTGAAGAGTGGCTCAACTTAGTTAAACGGAAAGATTGTTCTGGTTTTTCTGGCAAGATGACTGATGTAAAAAAGCGGCTTGAGAGTTTAGACCCAGACTACGAGAAGGCTTATCGGGCAATGTATCGGCTCTTAGAAGACTCCTAGAGGCTGAATTGGGGCTTTTTTGCTGCTTTGTATGAGCCTAAAATTTTTATGAATATTGTTTTGTCTTTCATGCTTTCTAGAGCTTCTTGGCATTTTGTTTCTGTTCTGTGTCCCTCAAAGTCTAGATAAAAGTGGTATTCCCAAAGGGTTTGCTTGGTTGGTCTAGATTCTATTTTTGTTAGGTTTATGTTTCTGCTTGCGAACTCGCCTAGTATTTTGTAGAGGGCGCCTGGAATTGATTTTGTTGAAAAAATTATTGACGTTTTGTCTTCTCCAGAGTATGGGGAATCCTGTTTGTCCAAAACAAAGAACCTAGTAGAATTGTTTTTCTGGTCTTCTATTTCCTTTTCAAGAATTGTCATGTCGTAAATTTCTGCGGCTCTTTCGCTTGCTATTGCTGCTGCGTTCATCATTTTTTCTTCTTTTATCATCTTCACGCTGCCCGCAGTATCAAAAGTGGAGCTTGATTTCAGTTTGTGTTGTTCAAGAAATTTTCTGCATTGAGCTAAAGCTTGTGGGTGGCTGTAGACTGTTTCAATTTTGTTTATGCTTGTACCTTTATGGGCAATGAGGCAGTGGCTGATTCTGATTATTATTTCACCGCAGACCTTTAGGTCATATTCCAAAAACAGGTCATATGTGCGGTTTACGCTACCCTCAATCGAGTTTTCAATTGGAACAACCCCATAGTTTACGTCACCTGTTTTTACGCTTTCAAAAACTTCATCAAAACTTTTGCAGGGCTTCACTTCAGCAGATTTGCCAAAAAAACTGTAAACTGCCATCTCGCTATAGGCACCAAGTTCTCCCTGAAAAGCAACCTTCAACACAAACACCGTCAGTTAACTGGAAGCTAATGCAAAATAAAACCCTTTACCATCACAATTATTGCATCGTATACGTGAATTTATTTTTGATATTGTTGTCTGTTTCACGTCTGTAATCGAAACTTTTGAGTTCGGAGTATTGTATCGTTTGTTCATTTATTTTCATGTCTTGAGAATTATATACAGACACTTGTTCTAGAATAGGCTCTCTTACTGCTTTATTAAATCGAAACAACCAATTTGGGTTGATTAAAATGCGCATAAATAAAATTTTGTCGATAATTTTCCTTTTGACGTGTCTTGCAGTTACCGCTGTTAGTCCAGTTCTTGCCGCTGATGACCATGTTGGAATAGAAACCGAAGTATGTGGTGTTACTGTATCAAAGTACATTCTTTACTCGGGTTACAACATGCCCGTTGAACATCACTGTGACGTAGGTGATTATTATCCAGGTAACCATATTTCGGATGACATGGAAAACCTTGAACTCTTTACACAGTATGAGTGGTGGCTTCGGATTCAAATTTGTCCAGAAGAAACAATTGAAAACGTAATGCTTTACGACCGATTTGGAGCTGAATTTGGCGTATGCCTTGTAGACTACACCGTTGTCGATAGTGGCGAAGCCCCGCAGATGTACACGAAAGGAAAATCTGAAAAAGTGTTTCTAACCTGGAACATAGGAACTATCCAAGGTGGAGAATGTGCCACAGTGTGGTTGCACGTGTGGACTGACCACAACCCCGCAGGGAAACAGGAATTCACTTCATACGGAACCTACTACATGAACTCAGGAGCTGTAGCTAAATGGCTTTACGATGGAACAAAATACAGTGCAGCAACAGGACAACTGGCGGTTTCAACCATTCCGCCACCTCTCTAACTTTTTTGAACCTAAGTTAGGCCTAGCTGTACAACGAACAAAACTTCGTCATAGGCATTTTGATGCCTGCCCTCATTTTTTACTTTGTTGGCTTGTTGTTAGTTGTTTTTTGATGAAGAGTGTTAATGATGGGATTCCTGCAGAAATTGTGAATACCACTCTGAAGGTTGGGCTGTTTAGGTTTAGGATTGGGTCTATGGCGCTTGCTATCATGTAGATTACAATTAGTATTATCAGTGGTATTGCAACGAAGTTTTCGATGGCTTTGTTTAGTTGATTTTCTACCATTTTCCCCATGTTTTAGTATCGTATTTCTTACTAAAAAAGATTTATTTTCTGGTTTTACGCAACACTGATAAAGATTTTACATTCTTTCATACCTGTGAAACGCCATTGGTTCAGCTAGACGACAAAGACAAAAAAATCTTGAATATGCTTCAAGAAAACTCAAGAATGTCTTACATACACATAGCTAACGAACTGGGAATCAGCGAAGCCACAGTGCGATATCGTGTGAAAAACCTCATCGACAATGGAATAATAAATCGTTTCACGGTTTTGCTTGACCCTCGAAAAATCGGATACCCAATCACTGGAATATTACTTGTTAAAATAATTCCTGAACATTTTGAAGAAGCTGCCAAAAAAATTAGTGAATTGGACGAAACACGTCACGTTTTGCAGAATACGGGTGATTATAACCTAGTAGCTGTGGTAAAAGCCCGGAGTTTAGGAAATCTAAATGATCTTAGAAAAAAGATAGAACTCATTCGGGGTGTTAGAGAGTTATCCCTTTCTGCTGCGACAAAACTAATCAAAATTGATCCGTCTTTTGAGTTGTGACTTCACCTGTCTTTTACGAATTTCGCAAAATATATGTAATTTTTTCACGTAAAAAGAAAATATTTTAATACTTCAAGTTTGCCTTACTGGTTATGCAACACAACCCCAAAATCAACACAGAAGCGAGTGCTCGCCAAAAATTTGTCAGGGCATTTTTGATTGTTGCTGGCACTGTATTTCTTGGTCTTGGTACTATAGGAATTGTGTTGCCTGTTTTGCCCACTACGCCTTTTCTTTTACTGGCTTTAGCCTGCTACTTTAGAAGTTCCGAGCGGATGACCCACTGGATGTTAACTAACAAGTATTTTGGAAAATACATCAAAAACTACCGAGAAGGCAAAGGAATCCCTCTGAAAACCAAAGTGGTTGCAATAACAATACTATGGGCTGCCATCCTTTACTCTTCGTTTTTCATAATTCCCTTTTGGATTGCACAACTAATCATGATCGCTGTGGCGGTTGCGGTTACGGTGCATTTGGTTAAACTGCCCACGTACCGCCAAAAAGTTAGTGAAACAGTAAAAAAGTCTGGTTACTGAGTGTTTTGCTTTCTTGTTTTTCGCCTTTTTACCAAGTCAGGCAGTTTGGTCAGTGTCTTTGTTAGAACTTCAATGCTGTCTAAGTATTCTTGAATGTTGATGTGTTCATTGGGTGTGTGGTCCAGTTTTGAATCGCCTGGGCCATAGGTGACTACTGGAATTTTTAGCGCGTTGCCTAGGACGTTCATGTCGCCTGTGCCTGTTTTTCTTGAAAATGAGGCGTAGTTCAGTGTGGTTTTTCGTATTCCCCATGCTAAGGCCCTGACAATTACCGATCTGCGGTCTGCTTCAAAGGCTTTGGCGACGTCTACTGTTTCGACTTTGACTGTGACTTTTGGGTTGGTTGCCTTGTAGCGGTCAATTTTGCGTTTTACTTCTTCAAAAACTTGTTCTGGAGTAAGCTGAGGTGGAATTCGTAGCTGTACCCGAATCTCACACTGGGAGGGAATAAACGAGGCTGAACTGTTGCCGCCCTTTATTCCTGTTAGGCATGAAGTGATTGAGTAGAATCTGCTTTTTAGTTTCTCTTCCCGTAAGTGAAGCCTGTTGATTTGTTTCCAAAAGTCCATTGCTTTCTCTATTGCGTTATCAAAAAGCCAAGGTGCAGCAGAGTGACCCGATGGTGTCTCAACCGTAACTTTTACTGTCAAGATTCCCTTGTAGCCGAAAACAACTTTTTCTAATCCGCTTGGTTCACCAAAGATGGCGTAATCTGGCTGGATTCCTTCTTCAACGAAGTGCTGGATTCCAGACCCTGAGCCTTCTTCGTCAACAACGCCGACAACTAGGATTTTGCCTGGAAAAGTGCCATCTGTAAACTTTGAAGCTGCAACAATCATTGCTGCTAAAGGTCCTTTGGCGTCAACTGAGCCTCTGCCATATAGGTTTCCATCTTCAACGCGGATTGGAATTTTTCCCTCTACTGTGTCCATGTGGCCACATAACAAAACAACTGGTGAGCCTTCTCCGATTTCGCCGATAACGTTTCCTACTTCGTCTCGGTGCACTTTAAAGCCAAGTTTTGTCAACTCGTCTGCTAAGAACAGCGAAATTTCTTCTTCGTGTGTTGATGGGCTGTAAATGTTTAGCATTCGTGTAAGCAAGTCAACTGCGTATTCGTCACTCATTTGTTTGTTGCTCCAATACTTCGTCCAAGGTTTCGATTACCTTGTCAATTTGTTCTTTTGTGATGACTAGGGGGGGCAAAAACCTTACAACGTTTCTACCTGCATCCAAAACTAGAATTCCCTTATCCATGCATCCCATTAATATGTTGTAAACGTCGAACCGTGTCTCGACACCAATCATCAGGCCAAGACCACGAACTTCTCGAATAACATTGTGTTTTTCAGCTAGAGCTTCGAGTTTGCTCTTGAAGTATTTGCCAAGAGTATCAGCTCGTTCCGCAAGTTTTTCCTCATTAAGAACATCAATGGCTGCTGAAGCTGCTGCACAAACCAGTGGAGTACCGCTAAAGGTGCTAGAGCGCTCACCCCGTTTGAAAGAAGCCATAACTTCTTCTTTAGCAAAGGTTGCTCCCATCGGTAGACCACCTGCAACA
>PIXS01000317.1 GCA_003096255.1 Candidatus Bathyarchaeum sp.
AAACAGAGAGGTAGTTAGACCGAAAGACAACCCGGTTCACAAAGAAGGCGGAATTGCGGTTTTAAAGGGAACATTAGCACCTGAAGGCGCAGTAGTTAAACAGTCTGCGGTTGATCCGAAAATGCTGAAGTTTGAAGGCCCCGCCAAGGTCTTCGATGCCGAAGAAGATGCCTTGAAAGCAATCATGAAACAGGGAATAAATCTTGGAGAGGTTATCGTGATAAGGTACGAAGGGCCGAAGGGAGGGCCCGGAATGAAGGAGATGCTCAAGCCGACCGCTGCTTTGATGGGTACAGGGCTTGGAAGCGAAGTTGCATTGGTCACAGACGCCAGATTTTCGGGTGCCACCAGGGGACCTTGCATAGGACATGTGACTCCGGAAGCTATGAGTGGAGGACCCATAGCGGTGGTGAGGGAAGGGGACATTATTTCGATAGACATACCGAACCGCAGGGTCGACCTGAAGATTCCGGAAGAAGAATTGCGGGAACGACTGAGACGATGGAGACCTCCGGAGCCAAAAGTTAAGAAGGGAGTCTTAGCCGCCTATTCAAAGATCGTTAAGCCCACTTCTAAAGGCGCTGGATTTCTGTTCTAAGTTCCTCTCTGTACTTGGTGCACAATGGCAGAATAGTAAAATATCTCGGTCTGTCTATTGATTTTATGTGTGCGCTTTGATTGAAGGGGGATGCGATGGCTCATTGGACAGTTGAGATGGTTTTGAATAGGGTCCTCGCGATGGAAAACCAGTCTTACGGTTTGTACGTCTGGGCGATAGACAGAGCATTGAATTCTGACGCAAAGACGCTGCTGAAAGAGCTGGCAGAAGAGGAGCTTAGGCACAAAGAAAAGATATCTGAGGTTCTGAAAAATAGAGAAAGAATCTCGGAGATAGGTTCACGTGTAGAGAAGGTCGAGGATCTGAAAATAGTTGACTGGTTAGAGGACACGAAGCTCTCTGAAGATGCCGCTTACCAGGATATTCTGATATTTGCAGGGAAACGTGAAAAGGAGACCTACGAATATTATCGGGAACTTTCACAGAGGTTTGGAGAGAACGAAGTTGGCAAGCTGTTCTCCAAACTCGCCCAAGAAGAATTGAAACACAAGAACAGAATTGAAAGAGAATATGATCAATACGTGCTTCAAGAGATGTAGGCGCGTGCGGGGCATGCTTTCATTTAAAATTTACGAGACGATGGGCGATTTAGATTAAGACGTTTAAAGCGTACGCAGGCATTTACGCCTGATGGTCGTACGAGTTACCGAGACGCTGTCTATATCCTTCGATGCACCCTCGCTTTATTTGCTTTGCCAATCGAGCAGTCTCCGGTAATGTTTCTTCGGGTTTCTTTAGATTTTTCGCGTAAATCTCTGCGTAAGCACTTCCAGCTACGGCGCCATCTGCTCCAGCTGAAACTACGGCCGTTGCGTGTTCTTTTTTCGAGATACCGAAGCCGGCTAACACGGGTACATCCGTATGTCTTCTAACCCTGCTGACCACCTTTAGGGCGGAATCTGTCAAACTTTCCCTTGCTCCAGTCACTCCTTCAACGCCCATGACGTAAAGAAAACCAGAGGCAATGTCGGCGATTTTCTTCAATCTGTCTTCAGTCGTTGTTGGAGCTACTTGGAGTATTACGTGCACGCCCCGTTTCTTTCCTTCATCTAGAAGGGCGCCTGCTTCTTCAACCGGGAGGTCGGGAACTATTATTGCTTGGGCACCTGCCTTTTTTATTTCACTCAAGAAAGTTCCGATTCCAGTGACATAGGGGATGTTGTAGTAAGTTGTCACTATTAACGGGATTTCCAAGCCGCTCCTTCTCAACTTTTTTATTCCTTGAATGCACGACGCTGGGGTCATGGATTTTTTCAAGGCCCTTTCGCAGGCCGCTTGAAAAGTTGGTCCATCCGCAGTTGGATCCGAGAATGGGATTCCAAACTCTATAAGATCTGCACCGTTTTCAGCCAAGTTTTTGATCAGTTTCAGGGAAAACTCCTCGTTTGGGTCTCCGTAATAAACGTGGGGCATATGAGCACCTTCTCTTCGCTCTTTTAGCTCCCGGAATTTTTCCTCAAGATCCATAAAAATACCTCGTGATGACTTCAAGATCCTTGTCACCTCTTCCGGAGTAGTTTAAAACGATGACCTCGTCTTTGCCGAATTCTTCCTTGTGATTCAGCACGTAAGCTACAACGTGCGCGGTTTCAAGCGCAGGTATCAGACCCTCTGTTCGGCACGTGACTTTCACGGCTTCAAAGACTTCTTTGTCGAAAGCATAAAAGGCTTTTACTCTCCCGGTTTCGCACAAATAGGATATTTCGGGACCCCTCCCAGGATAGTTCAAACCAGCGGCTCTCGTCTTAGAAGGTTTTATTTGCCCATATTCATCCTGTAGAACTTGCATCAAGGTACCGTGGAGAATCCCGGGCTTGCCCAATTGAAAGGCGGCAGCACTGTTATCGGCGCCTAAGCTTTCCCCTCCTCCCTCAACGAAGTAAAGTCTGATTTCCTTGTTTTCGATGAAAGGTCTGAATGCTCCCAAAGCGTTGCTTCCCCCGCTGCCACAGGCTAATATCGCATCAGGTAGCCTGCCCTCTTTTTCGAGTGTCTGCTCTTTAATTTCCGTGCCGATTACGCTCTGAAAAGTTGCAACAATCTCTGGAAATGGATGGGGCCCTACCGTTGATCCCATGAGATAATAAGTGGTTCTCGAACAGGCGGTCCACTCTCTCAAAGTGTCAGAAACCGCGTCCTTAAGGACCCCTGTCCCAGTCTTAACAGGAGTTACTTTTGCTCCAAGCAATTTCATCCTCTTCACGTTGCTTGCTTGTCTCTCCATGTCTTTCACTCCCATGAAAACTTCTGTTTCTAATCCGCAGACGTTGCCAGCCATCACAGTAGCGAGTCCATGTTGCCCCGCAGCAGTTTCTGTGATCAAACGAGACTTTCCCATCTTCTTCGCCAAGAGAGCTTGCCCTAAAGCATTGTTGAGTTTGTGCGAGCCCCCGCAAAGCAGGTCTTCCCTTTTCAGATAAACTTTGCATCCTACAAGCTTGCTGAAATTCTTCGCGCAATAAAGCGGAGTTGGTCTTCCCCCGTAGTCCCTTAGTAAACCTTTAAACTGCTCTTGAAAT
>PIXS01000318.1 GCA_003096255.1 Candidatus Bathyarchaeum sp.
GGTTTGCAGGTAACTCGGATAATCGGTTAGCTCGGTTATGCTGTCGCCAACGCAACCAACCCGAACCACGCGAGTAGAATTCAGGGCAGTTTGAACAACTAAAACTAGCATACTCAAAGTAACCAACAGAACCGAAACATAAGCAGCCAACTTTTTTCTGGAAATAACTGTTCAACCCAACCTTCCGCGAACAACTCAAACTACACACAACAGGCTAAAAACATTTACAAAACATGACGCCTTTAGGCTGCAATAAACAGTCGTGAATTCTGCCAAATTTTAAATCCAGTTAATTGAAACATAATACATGTGGGTGAAAAAGATGCGCGTTTACGCCGTTTTAAGCGCTCTTAGCACATCATTATTTCTCATGATGCTTTTTTCAGCGTTACCTGTTCATGGTGAAGCAACGTGGAGCATTCAAACGTTGGATGATTATTTCTCTAATGTTGGATTTGTTGAAGTTGACTCCCAAAACAATCCTCACATTGTCTACAACATACGTGATATGACAAATTGGTACTCCAATTATGAAGTTGTTGAAGAAGTTAGGTATTCCCGCTGGAACGGTTCAGACTGGAACATAACAACAGTAATCCAAGATTCAGTATGTCTGGATTTCAATTTGGACTCAAATGACCACCCACACATACTGTACCGATTAAAAGTACGACCATTACATGAAAACCTCATGTACACTACATGGACAGGCTCAAACTGGTTTACACAAATCGTTGACCCCAACGGCGAAGAGGGTTCAATTGCCTTGGACTCAGCGGGTAATCCCCATGTTGCGTATTTTACAGACATTCATTTGAAGTATGCCAAGTGGAATGAAGCAAAGAATTGGGACATCCAAATAGTTACAGTGCCAGAGCCTTTACCCCATCCCATGAGGAACTCGATGCGTTTGGAGTTGGACTCAAAAGACTCTGCGCATATTATGTATACAACTAGCGGTGAAAGCATCAAATACATTGTAGAAAATGGGGACAAATGGCAAGTAAAGACCACGCTTGAAAATTTTGAACTGTGCGACATGAAATTAGATTCAAAGGGAAATCCCCACATTGTGTATTCAGAAAACGTCTTGTTTAACAAGCAAATACCAGTTTATGCACTTTGGACTGGAGAAAAATGGCAGTCACAAAATTTTCAAATCCCTACCAGTGAACACAGCGGGACATATACGGGCGCAAAACTTGCCATAGATTCCCATGACTGTCCACACATCGTTTACCATATGGACACAGATGCTTACAAAGGTGATTTGATTTATGCAACTGTGACTGAGGACAACTGGAATTTTCAAGCAATAAACCTGAACAAAACGGCAGGGGTATGCGACGTAGCTGTGGACTCTAACGATAATCCACAGGTAATCTACTACGGATACCAAGAACAACCTCCACCATCCCGTTATGGACGTTACTTGAATTATGCCACAGTAATCTTTCCTTTGGTTTCGTCAACTGTTTCAGATTCACCATTCCCACCAACTATAGCAGCAGTTATCGCTGGAGCCGCAGTGATAGTCGCTACTTACGTTTGGAAAAGAAAAAGTAAACTCAAAACATGAAAACAATTAACAGTTGAGGGATAAAAAATGCGTGCCTGCATTTACACAAGTTTGTTTGTTCTAATTATTCTATTTGCAACCTTTTCGTCAGTGTTGTCTTTGAGCAGTAATTCGTGGAAAAATCAAACAATTGATGAAGGTGGTGCGATTGGTTTTCAGTCTCTGGTTTTGGACTCAAAGGGCAACCCACGTATTGCGTATGTTGGTTATGCAAATGGAAGTTGGCATAATCCTTTGACGTTGATGTATGCATGTTGGAGCGAGGCAGAATGGATTATAGAAAATGTAACCTTAGGAAGTGGCTATCCCAGTATTGTTTTAGATTCGAATGATAATCCACACATTGTTTTTGGTTCAAGTTTTGTAACCTATGCTAGCTTGGATTCAACGGGTTGGAGCTTTCAAACAGTAGACCGTGGTAATTCAGGTTGGATTGCTTTGGATTCTAACGACGAACCACACCTAGTTTACAAGGGAACGAATGGACTGCAGTATGCTCGTTTCACAGAAATGGGCTGGCAAATTGAAACTATAGATGAGCTACAAAATGCGTCCAGCCGGGTGTATTTGGAAATAGACGCAAACAACAATCCACACGTGCTTTATGGATGTGAAATTTCAGGACCCCAAGGTGCTTTGATTGCCATAAATTACGCTACTCGTAATAGTTCAGGTTGGAGCATTCAAACAGTTGTTTCTGATGCGGGTTCAGGAAATTTTGGAAACCTAGCTTTAGACTCTAAGAGTTATCCTCATTTCGTATATATTCGTCCACAAATTCACCCTGATTACGGGTATTACACTCCTTTGAACACAACCCAGATTTACGTAAACTGGAACGGCTCAACATGGAACACTCAAGAAGTAGCCTCAAACATCAAGTGGCACGGAATAGCAGGATTCCTTGCACTAGATTCACAGGATTATCCACATGTAGTCTACTACAATGAAACCACCGATGACTCAGGAGTTCTATTTTATTCACGCATAACAGGAACGGTCTGGGATAACCAAATAATTGACTCAGGCAATGCACTGAATCCCAGTTCAATAGCTTTAGACGCTAACGGAACACCCCACATAGCATACTTAGGCAGACCAGTTCATCCCTCGATATACATCGCCCACATAAAATACGCTACACTTAGTGGGTCTGCTGAAGATTCAACAACACCCTTAACGATGTCAATTTCCTCAGTTGTAATTATAGTGACGACAGTAACTGCTGGTGTTTGTTTACTAATATACTCAAAGAAACGTAATCCCAAAATCGAAAAGCAACAACTACTTTATACCCAACTGGCTAAAACGTCAAACTGGCGCTTTAATCTCAAACATATTAGTAGTCTAATAGTAGTTCATTGTTGAAACGGGCCTTTTTTCTGAAAATCCAAGAAGAAACAAAAAGTGCTGTCCACTGCCAACTGCATATGTGTAGTCTATTAGTATACTAATAACAGAATATTGTTGAAAACAACCTTTTTTCTGAAAAATTTTCACACA
>PIXS01000319.1 GCA_003096255.1 Candidatus Bathyarchaeum sp.
AACTATTGAAGAGCTAAAAATCATGAAAGAGTTCAAGGTTCAAAAATAGTCGTTGAAAAAACATAATAGCCTGAAAATTAGCTAAAAGGCTGACAAAAATATCGGTTTTACTTTTATAGCTTTAAGTGCCTGTTTTGTTTCTTCAAGTTCAAATTGAACTTTTTCTCCCTCTTGAAGATATGCTGCACCTACTAAATCACTACGATGCACAAAAACTCGATCGTTTCTTTTTTTAGTTTCAATAAATCCGAAACCTCGATCACATATCCACTCTTTGACTGTTCCTTTTTTCATTCACTTCACCTCTTTGCTTTTCATTTTATTAAAAGACCTATTTTCAGTGTTTGTCACAATGTACAAACACCTCAATAGAATTAATAGCAAGCGGAGTCTAAGCCTTTGAACTTTTGTTTGGCCCGTTAAAACAACGTTTTTTTCGTTTCCCAAACTTTCGCCTTTTTGATTGGTTCACTCGTTGTTAGAACGCAAAACGGTTCTAAGCCTGCTCCCCCGCTAACATTACTATATATTCTCAGCACCCCTTATAAACACTATCTTACGACATCAGTTAACACATGAAAAATGTGTATGCATGTATGGGTTTTGCTTTTTGTGTTTAGATGTTAAATTTTAACCAAAAAATTCACGCTAATGGCTGGAACCCAGTTTTCTAACTGCCCTTGAAACGGCTAAAACGTTGGTTCTTGTCAAAAATGGTGTTTCACAGAAAAACTGTTTAACAAAAAAGGGAGAAAAGTGGGGAATGTTTCCCCGATTTAGCTCAGCACTATATTGTTAGTTTGCTTTTGGCCTTTTTCGCTGCTGAGGACGGCTTCATCTTTTCTAGCGTCTTTTCGAAGTCTTTCATGCTGATTCTGAGGTCTTTGAGCTTTTCTTTTGCCTTCTCCAGTGTCTTGCTTTTAGCTATGTGCTTCTTAATGACCAGCATCGACGTTGTGTTAGCTAACGCCGCCAAGTCCGCTCCAGAATATCCGTCAGTCTTCTCTGCCAGCACATCTATCTTCACGTCGTCGGCTAATGGCTTCTTTTCCAAATGAATCTTCAGTATCTGTTTTCGTGCATCCAAGTCTGGAACTGGCACCTCCAGCAATTTGTCGAATCTTCCGGGACGCAGCAAAGCTGGGTCAACAATGTCTAGCCTGTTTGTGGCTCCAATCACCACAACATCCTTCAGTTCTTCGAGTCCGTCAAGTTCTGTTAGTATCTGGCTGATAACCCGCTCCGTCACCTGTGAGCTGCCAAATCCTGAGCCTCTAACCGGCGTTATGGAGTCGAGTTCGTCAAAGAATATGATGGTCGGCGACGCCTGCCTTGCCTTCCTGAACACTTCCCTGATAGCTTTTTCTGATTCTCCAACCCACTTGCTCAGCACTTCGGGTCCTTTGATGCTGATGAAGTTTGCTTCACTCTCGTTAGCAACTGCCTTTGCTAGCATGGTTTTTCCTGTTCCAGGTGGACCATACAACAGCACTCCCTTGGGTGGGGCAGTGTTCATGTAGGAGAATATTTCGGGATATTTTAGGGGCCATTCGATAGCTTCTTGCAGTTCTTCTTTAACTTCTGGTAATCCGCCAATGTCTGTCCATTTAACGTTAGGAACCTCAACCAGTACTTCTCTCATGGCAGAGGGCTCAATCTCCCGTAAGGACTCCTCGAAATCATTCATGTTAACAATTATTTTGTTCAGTATCTCAGCTGGGACGCTGTCGGCTTGGAAATCGATTTCTGGCAAGATTTTTCTGAGGGCGTGAAGGGCAGCTTCCTTGCTTAGGGCTTGTAGGTCTGCGCCAACGAAACCATGAGTAACGCTTGCCAGACGCTTCAAGTCCACGTCATCGTCTAGGGGCATTCCTCTGGTGTGTATCTGCAGAATCTGTAAACGTCCGTCCTTGTTGGGCACACCAATCTCTATCTCACGGTCAAATCGTCCACCCCTACGTAGGGCAGGGTCTAATGCGTTGGGTCTGTTGGTTGCTCCAATTACTACTACTTTTCCTCTGGATTGGAGACCATCCATGAGAGCCAAAAGCTGCGAAACAACCCGCTTCTCTACCTCGCCTGTCACTTCCTCTCTCTTCGGCGCTATCGAGTCTAACTCGTCAATGAAAATGATGCTGGGAGCATTTTCTTGAGCCTGATCAAAAATCTCCCTGAGCCGACCCTCACTTTCGCCATAGAATTTGCTCATTATTTCTGGTCCGCTTATGCTGGCGAAGTTGGCGTTTGTTTCTGCTGCTACTGCCTTAGCTAGCAAGGTTTTTCCTGTTCCTGGCGGTCCGTGAAGGAGTACTCCTTTTGGTGCTTCTACGCCCAGTCTTTCGAAAAGTTCCGGATACCTGAGCGGCAACTCGATCATTTCTCGTACTTTCCGAATTTCCTCGTTTAATCCGCCGATGTCCTCGTAGGTTATTCGGGGAACTTCCATTGCTAGGGCTTTTGCTGGCTTGTCGCTTAGTACGACTTGGGTGGATGGGACTACGATTACTGCGGCTGCGGGGGGCTGGAATCCAGTGACCATTAGGTTTATTCTGCGTCCCATGATTCCGAGAGGTATAATGTCGCCTCTGGATATGACGCGGTTTTCTAGAATCCGTTTCAGGTATTCTTCGCCTCCAGTTATTCGCAGAGGCTCTGTTGGAGCGATTGTGATCTTTTTTGCTTCTTTGGCTTCAACCTTTTTCACATCAACTTTTTCGTCGATGCCTGTGCCTGCGTTGTTTCTGGTGTAGCCGTCTATGCGGATTATTCCTTTGCCGTAGTCTTCCTGGTATCCTGGCCAGTATATTGCGACGGTTTTTTTCTTTCCATGAATTTCAACTACATCTCCTGCTGATAGCCCAATTTCTGTGCTGATTTTGGGGTCGATTCTTGCTATTCCCCGACCCACGTCACGGGATTGAGCTTCAGCAACACGAAGAGAAACTTGAGACATAACACATCACCTCATTTTTATTATATTGTCTACAAGTATATACAATTTCGTTACTCATCATTCCATATAAATATTACCAATTTCCCATATTTGTAAACTCCTAAAAAACCCTGAAATTCATGCAAAATCGACGCTTATTAGAATTAATTCAATATTTGCTGCCACAATCATTATTTGCTCCAAGTTTTGTGCTCCCAACGTTCCACAAGCTTCTCTTTAGTTTCTTCACCCAAGTATTTTGTAGCCTTTCGCAGCATCAGCTTAGAAATCCTCTTAGTCTGCAAAGTTTTTTCCAAATAATCTTCAACTAGTTTGGGCTGATGTTTGCCAATGGTTTTCAGCCCCCAGCCAACTCCTTTTACAACATAAACTCGCCTATCCTCGACCAGAAAATCCAGAAGTTGTAGCAGCTTTTTCATTTCTTTACTGTCTTCTGGTCTTCTTTTGGCAAAAAAGTGAACGGCAACCCCAATGCTGCGTCTAACTTCCTGATCTTTCAAGGCGGTCTTTTGTTTTAGTAGCGGGACTGTGGACTCGAAATGGGCTACAAGGGCTTGACCTAGGACCCGTTCTCCTACGATGTCGCAGACGTACCACTTCTGTCCTTTCTTAACTATTTCTGTTGCCTTGTTGATGCTTGCTTCCAGTTCTGTTTCCAGAAAAGCGGACAGCGCCTGACCAACAATGACGTATCCTCCTATCTTGTCTGTGGCAATTACTGTGTCGAATACTCCAAAATACTTTGATGGGTCATTATGTTCTCCTGCCTCTCCAAGGAGTCGACCTATTTCGTCAAGGAGCGGAAATGGAACTTTAGTGTCCAAAATTGGGTTCAAGATGCTCCAGAATTGGTCGTGGTTTTCCTTGTTTATGGCTTCACCCAGTTTTTCTGCGGTGTTTCTTGCCCATTTACGATTCACAACAGCCGCCCTCTTCGAGTTGATGCACAATCTCTTCAGCCAAAGATTTTCCAACACCTTTCAGGCTCTCCAAACCTGCCCTTCCCTTTTTGGCGTATATTTCTGCCACGCTTTCAGTCAAGTCTTCAAGTGCCCAAGCAGCTTTTCTGAATGCCCACATCTTGTACTGGGAGATACAGTCCAGTTCCATGCGGTAGACCCTATTTTGTAGCCTTTCCGATATCCGCCTGTTAACTGCCAATGGTCCATCGGGAACGTATCGTGGCATCCTGTCCTTGATTCCGAATTTTTGGCATAGGCGACTCACCTTCTTGCCCAGTTCGCCTGCGTATTTGCATTCTGGACCATAGTTGTCACCATACAGCGCCTGATACTTTGGAATCAGCTCTGGAAAATGCTTCTCTAACACCCTGTAATACCATTCCCTTTGGGCAGAAGCCAAAGTTAATCCGCCAGACAACACAAACTTTCCGCCATTTTCCGCTGTAGCCTTCACCACCGCCTCCAGATTCTCGTCATCGTCGTAAATGAAGGGCAGAATCGGCATGAAAGCCACGCCAGCCAATATGCCCCTGTCAGAAAACTGTTTGAGGGCACGGAATCTACTTGCCATTGATGGCGCTCCGGGCTCGAACAGCTCTTTAGTTTCATCGTCTTTTGTGGTTATTATCGAGAAAGTTACTGATGCCCCGCTTTGTTTGTTGATTTCTTCTATGAGGTCAAGGTCTCTCAGAATCAGAGGCGATTTCTCCAAAAGGGACACTGGAAAATCTAAGTCAAGAATGACCTGCAGCATCTTGCGGCTTAATTCTGTTTTCTTTTCGATGGGCTGGTAATCGCCCACAATAACTGTGTCTCTGGGAACCTTGCCAAGCTCCTTTCTGAGCAGCTCTGGGGCATTCTCTTTTATTTTGATGATTTTTGAGAAGTCAGCGGGGTTGCTGCCTCGGGAGTATTTGGTTTCTCTGCTGTAGCAGTATTCGCAGCCGTGCTCGCATCCTATGTACGGGTGAGCAGAGTATTTGTCCCAGAACCATGAATCTGCATGCTTGTGGGTGTTCAAGATTTTTTTAGGCTTGTATGACACGTATTGAACGCCCATTCCGTAGCCATCCAAAGAACTCTGTCGACACTATTTTGGGGCTGTTTTTAATTAAATGTGCTGCCCGTTGACGTGCCTGCTTCCGTTGCCGTTGTGGACTGTTTTTGTCCATGTGTGACGCTTTTTTCCTGTGATTTTGGAAACGCAGAGGTACAGAAAGGCTGTTGTGCAAATTAGCACATTCAAAAGAAACGTCATAAACAGAAGAGGAATCAGCCAACATATCCTGTTCCGTCCATCCAGATATGCTCCGATGCCAACCTCAAAGAAAGGTGCAAAATTGCCCACCGAACTGTAGAACGAAACAGGCACAACCATCCAAACAAAATTCGTCCAAGCAAGAGGCTGAAGCAAAAAAAGAACTGCGCCTAGAATCCACGCTAAGGCTGCGAAGATGGGAACAAAATAGATGTTAAGAAGCAGGAACCCATCAACCTTTTCTCGTAGACTCAACTTTTTGCTTCTGATGACTGGCCATAAGTGCCTGAAGGCACACTGCATGTGCCCTTTTGCCCATCTGGTGCGTTGTCGCCAGTAGGACCTCCAGTTGTTAACTGCTTCTTCGTAGCAGTCTGCGCCGTTGACGTATTTGATTTTGTATCCTGCTAGGTAGATTCTGAAGGTTAGGTCTGTGTCTTCTGCTAGTATGTCTGGATCCCATCCTCCAAGCTGTTCTATGAGGCTTCTTCGGAATCCTCCTACTGTTCCGCCGAATTGGGTGATGAGCTCTAGCTCGCTTCTGGCGAACTGGTCTACCCTGTAGCCTCCTGTTCTTTCTAGGGCAACAAGTCTTGTGACTAGGCTGTCTGGCTCGTTCAATACTGTGACTCTTCCTTGTACAGCTCCTATTTTTGGGTCTTTGAAGCAAGTTGTCAGCTTCTCGATGATGTCTCTTTGGGGATAATAGTCCGCATCAAAACAGTAGATGATTTCTCCGGAGACGCGTTTCAGTCCACAGTTCAGTGCTTCCTGTTTTCCGCTTCCGCCCTCTGTTTGGCATCGTTGAATAA
>PIXS01000320.1 GCA_003096255.1 Candidatus Bathyarchaeum sp.
AACGGAGAAATTAAAGATGTTATAATCAGCGCCACAAGTTTTACAGTAGAAGGCAAAAAATTTCTTCAAGGAACATTCCGTGACATCACCGAAAACAAAAGAATGGAAGAACAACTGCGCCGAGAACGCGAAACACTCGAGTTGGTCACAGAAAACGTTGGTGCTGGACTCGCGATCATATCGAAGGATTACAAAATTGTGTGGGCAAACAAGTTCCTTAAAAACATCTTTGGTGACATTGAAGGAAAAACTTGCTTCTTAGTACTCAATGACCACAACAGTATTTGTCCCGGATGTGGAATCAAAAAAATCTTTGAAACAGGAACAGATAATGTGGTACATGAACAGTTAGTTCCAGGTCTGAAAGGTCAACGCTCTTGGATAGAAATTACTGCTAATGCGATTAGGGACAAGAACGGCGATATTGTTGCAGTTTTGGAACTTTCTGTAGATGTCACCGAACGCAAGCAACTAGATAGTAAGCTTCGAGAGGCAGAAAAGAGGTATCACGCGATTTTTGACAAATCTCCCGTGGGCATCCTAATTGTTGATTCGTCTGGAAATCCAATTGAATTCAACGAACAAGCCCATCGTCAACTTGGTTATTCAAGAGAAGAATTTGAAAAGCTCACTGTTTCTGATCATGAGGTTTTAGAAACTCCTGAGGAAACAAGAGCTCGCGTTAACAAAATCTTGAAGACTGGAAAGGACGAGTTCGAAACCAAGCATCGCACTAAAACAGGCGAAATCAGAGACATCAAAAACGTTGTGCAGGTAATTGAGTTATCTGGACAAAAGTTTTTCCAAGTCATAACACAGGATATCACAATCAGTAAAAAGATGGAGAAAGCTTTGCAGGAGAGTGAAGAAAGGTTCAGGCAGGTAGCTGAAAAATCTGGAATATGGGTTTGGGAGATAGATACCAATGGAGTGTACACTTATGCGAGTCCTGTAGTGAAAGAAGTACTTGGATATAAACCAGAAGAAATTGTTTGGAAAAAACACTTTTACGACCTTTTTTATCATGAAGAGAAAGAGGAACTAAAAACGGCAGCGTTTCAGACATTTGCCGAAAAAAAGCCCTTCTGCAATTTCTTAAACAGAAATGTACACAAGAACAGAAAAACGGTGTGGTTGTCTACTAATGGAGTGCCAGTGGTGGATGCTAATGGCAACCTTCTGGGATATCGTGGCTCAGATAAAGACATCACCGAACAGAAGATTGCTGAAGAGGCACTTCGGGAGAGCGAAAAAAAGTATCGTTTGTTGACTGAAAACACTACAGATGTTATATACATTCAAGACATGAACTTGAATATAACATACGCAAGTCCATCTGTGAAAAAACTATCTGGCTATACTCCTGACGAATTGGCAAAATTGAGACCAGACAAATTTATGACTCCTGAATCTTTTGAACGTGGAGTAGTAGATTTCAAGGAAGCTATTGCTTCAGCTATAGCAGACCCAGATTATGAAATTCCGCTCAAGCAATACCAGTACATACGCAAAGATGGCTCCACTTTGTGGGGCGAACTGAAAATGAAGGTGCTCCGCGATTCCAACAGTAACTTAGTTGGCATTCAAGGTAACCTAAGAGACATTACTGAACGCAAGGAAGCTGAAGAGAAGTTAAGCAGCATCATGAGTGAGCTTGTAGGAATCAATGAAAAGTTGGGCGTTATAGGCAAGTTGACTCGACATGATGCCCGAAACAAGCTCGCTGTTATCGCAAACAACACCTACCTAGCTAAAACGAAGCTGGCAACCAACCCTGACGCCCTACAATTTTTGGGTGGTATAGACTCAGCTATTGATCAGATGGAGAAAATTTTTGATTTCGCAAGAAACTACGAGATGCTTGGCGTAGAAGAACTATCATATCTTGATGTGAAAAAGAACGTTGACGAGGCAGTTATTCTGCTTTCAGGCTTAGACACAATAAATGTTGTGAATGAATGCAGTAGATTGAAGGTGATGGCTGATTCGTTGCTGAGACAACTATTCTATAATATGGCTGAAAACACACTAAAGTATGGAGAAGATGTAACCGAAATCAAAGTCTACTACAAAGAAGAGCCAGAGCAGCTGAAACTGGTTTACGAAGATAATGGCGTCGGCATACCTGAGAACGAAAAAGAGAAGATTTTCCAGGAAGGTTATGGTAAAGGCACAGGCTATGGACTCTACTTAATAAAGAAAATCTGTGAGGCGTACTGCTGGACCATAAAAGAAACAGGTGTACCCGGCAAAGGAGCCCAATTCACCATGACCATACCAAAAACAGGCACAAACGGATTACCCCTCTACCGCTTTGAATAATGGGTTTCGGATTTACTCAAACGGGTCTAAAGAAATATCGGCTCCATGCAGGCCACTCGGATGAAACTGATTCTTCAAAATCAATTTTCAGGCTCATTCCAACCTTAATGTTCTCCGGCTTCACATCCCGAATCAATCCAGGTAAACGAAGACCATTCCTTAATTCTACGATGCCGACAATGTAGGGTGCCATATCCTGAAACTGCTCAGGCGCAACGTAAATGATTGTGTAACTCAGGAGCTTCCCGTCGCCGTCAACTTCTATCCATTTCAGGTTAGTAGAAAGACAGTTGGTGCACATTGGCTTTGGCGGCAACAACTCAGTTCCGCAGTCAGTGCACTTGGCTGCCATTAAACGCTTTTCGCCAGCAAACTTGTAGAATGTTGATACAGTAAAAGGAGCTTCTTCTGACATCTTTCTAATCTCTCCTGTAAATGTGGACGCATGCCGTGGCTCCGGAGCCTCCAACATTGTGGCTTAATCCTATTTCTGCATCGTCCACCTGCCTTTTTTCAGCCTGTCCTGTGAGTTGTAAGTATATTTCGTAGGCTTGAGCAGTCCCGGTTGCGCCGACAGGATGACCCTTCGATTTCAAGCCGCCACTTGTATTAACTGGAAGTGTTCCATTCAGCTCAGTTACGCCTTCCTCTATCAGTTTTCCGCCTTTTCCTGGTTCACAGAAGCCGAGGTCTTCGTAGGCCAGTATTTCTGCGATGGTAAAGCAGTCATGAACTTCCGCGACATTCACATCTTCTGGTTTTAGACCTGCCATCTTGTAGGCTTCTTTGCCCGCAAGTCTGGCAGCCATGAGTGTTGTAAGTTGTTTTCTTTCGTAAAGACCGATGGCGTCGCTTGCCTGTCCTGAACCGATGATGTGAACGGGCGTATCAGTGAATGTTTTGGCAAGGTCTGGATGAGTTAAGATTAGGCAGCTGGCTCCATCGGATATGAGGGAGCAGTCATACAGTTTTAGGGGCCATGCAACAACCTTGGATGACATCGCCTTTTCTAATGTGATTTCTTTTTGCATGTGAGCCTTCGGATTCAGGGTTCCGTTATGATGGTTCTTCACGGCAACCCGTGCCATCTGTTCTTCTGTTGTGCCGTGCTCGTGCATGTGAGCCGTAGCCATGAGGGCATACAGTCCCGGAAAAGTTATTCCATTCCATTGTTCAAAGGGCATGTCAGAGGCCATGGCAAGATACTCTGTTACCTCTGCCGTTGTCCTGTGAGTCATCTTTTCTGCCCCACCAACCATCACTATCTTATGCATGCCCGAGAGGATAGCAAGAATTCCGGCTCTTAAGGCAGCCCCCGAAGATGCACAAGCGGATTCAAGTCTTACTGCGGGCTTTGGCAGTAGTCCTGCCCAGTCGGCTAGGGTGGGTCCAGTGTGTCCCTGGTGCTCGTATGATTCGCCCATATGACCTACAAAAAGTGCTTCGATGTCTTTTTTTGGGTCTAGGTTTGGGCATCTGTTGTAAGCTTCTTTTGTGGCGTCTGCAAAAAGTTCTCTACAGTATATCCCTTCTAGGCGTCCAAATTGGGATAAGCCTGCTGAAACGATTGATACGAGGGGTTTATTGACCAAGCACAGGACCTCATTAGAGTGTGGGTGATAGCAGTTAGTAAAGGTTTTACCTGAATAACTATTTAACGGAATTTCGGAGAACTGGTCTGCGGCAATAGTCTGTGCACAAATATTATGAACTTTAATCATTACATATCAACCAAAGGAGGAGATAGAAGATTGTTGGAAGAAAAACCGATTAAACTAGAAAAAGTTGAGAAAAAATTTCTTGATCGGGAGATTTTGAGGCTGGCGATCATTGCAGAGTTGGATGCTGTAAGCTTGTATGAGCAGTTGGCTGCGACAACGGAGAATGAAACGATTCGTGAGGTTCTCCTAGATGTAGCCAAAGAAGAAAAGACCCATGTTGGCGAATTTCAGATTTTGCTGCTGAGAGTAGACCCAGAGCAGGTTGAGGAACTTAAGCACGGAAAAGAAGAGATTGAAGAGGAATTAGGGCTTTAACCTAACTTGGAGAGCCTTCACTTCAGCAGGCCAATCATCTCTGATAGTTCCAAACACTGGCAGTCCACTGGGCATCATGTTTGCGGGTATTTTCTCAGGTCCGCCAAGGGCTTTGCTTAACTTTTTGCGGACACATTCAACGTGTTTGTCGCCTTTGCAGTATGTTTTAATGAAGGCCACTAGTGCATATTTTTTGTTTTCGTCGTTTTTGTATTTCCTGAATAGTGGGCAGTTTTTGATGTTGTCGCAGTGTTTCATTGACGGCTGCTCCTTCTGGGTAATGACGAGAAAGTTATTTAACGAACTGCGTGTCGCACTGCCAAAGAACAAAGGTTCTGTTTTGTGGTTTGCTTTTCCCGATAGCTTAAATTATTGAAGGGTGTATCTGTTGGATATGAGCCCCAGTAAATCTCGTCGAAGTAGACCCCGCAAAAAGAAAAGCAGCAACACAAAGCTGATATTGATTGTAGTAGCTGTTTTGGTTGCTGTTGCAATGATAATTGTGGCGTATAACATGTTAGGCAGTAATGGTTCTTCAGAGGAGCCTCTTCCAAGCAGCAACAAGGTTCTCTTTGAAACAACTATGGGAAACATCCTGATCGAGTTACGGGATGACA